>CAYPUP010000031.1:0-11521 GCA_964413795.1 uncultured Ignavibacteriales bacterium | reverse complement strand
GGCACAATATCAACATTGGTTGGCTCTCCAAGATAGTTTTTTACATCGGAATATCTATCAGAAAGGAGGGCGTAACTCCCCTGTCCCCCAGCTCCGGGGATCAGGGCATCAGCTCTTATATGAATTTCCAATCTGATAGTATCAACTTGTAATAAAATTCTGGCCACTGATTCTGTTCCTGAGAATTCATATTCAAATTCAGCAATTCCCGTGGAATTGGTCCTAGTGCTATTCGGGATAGTACCATCGCCATCAAATTGGGCAAGTTGAATTTGCTGATCGGGAATGTATTTCCCATCACTATCTGTTACAGCAAACTGCAGCTTCTTATCAAGGACATTACTCCCCATAGTCCCTTTGTAATAGACACCATTTATCGCTATGATCTTGTTAGCCGGGTTGACGGGATCACTACCCTTGTCTCCTCCACAACCGGCTATTATTACTATAAAAAGTAGAATAAATAAAAATGAAAACTTATTTCCAATTTTCATGAATTTCCTCATTAATTTAAAAAAAATAAGTGACAAGGTCACTTACCTGAAATAATATCGTAATCCGACACCCAGATTCAAATATTGTGGCCGGTTATCCGTACCCAAAAGATTGTAATTATTCATCGACGCCAGGGTTACAAATGATTTATTTTTTGAAGTCTGCATCAGCTTTAAATCAAAACCGAAATTGAGGCTGAAGGCTACTTTTAATTTTGAATCATTATCGAAACCCCTTACAGAATAGGTAGTAAATCCGCCCTGTACTCCAGCTCCAACATAAGGCGACCAGGGGGATTCGACAAGATCGAGGAAAAGATAATTGGCGTTAAGTTCAATATCATATTGTCTCAAGTTATATTCAAAACCAATCTCATCAAATATCCAATCTTTAACATTATGTTCGGTGAATCGAAAGCCAATCAAATAAAGTATATGGTGATCATATATTGTTCCATAATCAACCCCTAAATATAAAGAAGCATCATAAAGTGAATCACCATCAATTTTATTTGGGATAAAAAATACTAAACCGGATTCATCATATTCTCCGTGCGGAATAGCATATCCGCCGTAGAAATTCAACATATTATAGCGACTGGCTACTCGTTTAATAGCAGCCTCAGAATGTATAGTCGAAATTGCAATAATGGCGGTTATTACGATTAAAGTAACCAATAATCTTCTCATAATGTATAAACGTCTCCTTAGATCAATTGTTAATATAATATCAGTAAAAAACTACTCTTATTCAAGGAATTAATCCTATCCATAAAACAGGAGTATTTTAATATTTTACACTTATATCGACCGAATGACCATAGAAATTCCATAAAAAACCGATCTGATAAATATAATTAGGTATTGCCCTAAAAAATAGAGGACTTATATTTGACCTGTTTAAAACCGGTTCCTAAAATATTACTGGTTGATAGAGAATTCAAATTTGTGAGGTATCAAAAGAATAAATGCAGACTACAAAAATAATTGTAATTGGAGCCGGTGTGATGGGTCAGGGTCTCGCCCAGGCGATCGCCAACGAAGGGAGTGAAGTCAGCCTTCTTGATAAAACTACCAGACTGGCTGAGAATGGGAAAAAAGGAATTGCCGAAACGATCAACCGAGAAATAGAAAAATGGGGACTGACCAAATCAGAAAAAAAGGCGATTCTGGCTCGTATATTTCCATCATCTGATTTATCCATTGCCGATGAAGCCGAGATTGTTATTGAAGCTATTCCCGACAAACTTGATGTCAAACGGGATCTCTTTGAAAAGCTTGATTCAATCTGTCCTTCTAACTGTCTTATAATTACTAATACGGCAACTCTTTCAGTTTCAGAGATAGCCAGTGTCACCGAACGTCCCCGAAAAATAATCGGGATGCATTTTTTAAATCCGGTAACAAAGATACCTTTGGTAGAGATCGTTAAAGGTCTTAAAACTGACGAAGAGACATTCAAAAAAGCGGTTGATTTTGCCCGTCTTTTAAATAAAGAATATATCACTGTTAATGAATATCCCGGCTATGTTACCACGCGTATTATCGTTCCACTCTTAAATGAAGCTATGCATGTTCTGATGGAAGGTGTGGCTTCGGCTGAAGATATTGATCGGGCTATGAAGCTTGGTTTTGGTTTTAATGTGGGACCACTTACTTTGGCTGATATGATGGGACTGGATGTGGTTATGAGCTGGATGGAAAATCTTTTAGCTGAATTATCAGAACATAAATACAACCCCTGTCCCCTGCTTCGGAAAATGGTTCGGGCCAATCGTCTCGGCGTGAAAACAGGGAAAGGCTTTTTTATGTATGATAATGAGGGAAATAAAATAAAGGAAGATGAGGCGATTGCTGATCAGCAGTTATAATATATGAAAACATTAGTCGTAAATTGCGGTTCATCATCAGTTAAATATCAATTGATTGATGCCGATACCGAAAAAACTTTGGCTAAAGGTAATGTAGCTAGAATAGGGATGTCAGAATCGGTTCTTACTCACCAACCTATAGGGGGAAAAGAGATAAAGATTTCTCAGGAAATTTTGGATCATATTGTAGCAATCGAACATGTGGTTGCAATTCTATTATCCCCTAATCATGGCGTGATTAAAAATGTATCCGAAATCAGTGCTATCGGACACAGAGTCGTTCATGGTGGTGAAAAATTCACCAATTCGGTTTTGATTACTCATGATTTAATGGGTGAGCTTAGAAACCTGGTCGAACTAGCTCCACTGCATAATCCCCATAATATAAGAGGTATCACAGCCTGTCAGAAAATCCTGCCTGATGTTCCAGAGGTTGCCGTTTTTGATACGGCTTTTCATCATAAGATGCCTGATTATGCCTATATTTATGGCATCCCATATATTCTATATAAAAAATATGGAATACGACGTTATGGCTTTCATGGAATGTCACATCGTTATGTATCCGAGCGAGCTGCTGATATGGTGGGGAAGCCTCTATCGGAATTGAAAATTATCACCGCTCATCTGGGCAATGGAGCTTCAATTACCGCTATTAATAACGGTGTATCAATCGATACTTCCATGGGTTTTACTCCATTGGAAGGTTTGATTATGGGAACTCGTACCGGAGATATGGATCCGGCTATCATCCTGCATATAATGGCGCGCGAAGAATTGACCCTGCATGAAGCTAATACTCTTATGAATAAGCATTCCGGATTGGCTGGTATTTCAGGAGTATCATCTGATATGCGCGAAATTACCGAAGCTGCTATAGCGGGACACAGTAATGCCAATCTGGCTCTTGAGGCCTTTTGTTATCGATTAAAAAAATATATCGGAGCTTACAGTGCTGCTCTCGGCGGTCTTGATGTTCTGGTTTTTACTGGTGGCATTGGTGAAAATTCCAAAAGAGTCCGTAGAATTACATGCGAGAATATGGCATATCTCGGCTTAACATTGGATTCCGAAAAGAATAAAAAAGTCAGCGGTTCTGAAGCGGATATCTCAACTGATAATAGCAAAGTTAAAATTCTGGTTGTCCCTACTAATGAAGAGTTGGTCATCGCCCGTGATACAAAAAGAATAGTTGAAGGGGTATAGCCCCTTTTATAATTGAATTAATTTGTTATTATTTTTGAGATACTTTCAACTCGCCTCGTTTAACGATAACGAAAGCAATCAGGGCAATAACAAAGAATATCAATAATGACCAGGCTAATCCGCCCAGCGTGTCTATAATTGTACGATAAATTTCAAGCCCCCAGTATTCTGGTGTTAAGGCAGGAACAACAGTATCTTTCACTTCTGGTTGAATAAACCTTTCCAGTTTCCAGATGTTTACTCCCGATGAGACTCCCACGACAAAAAGGGCAAAAGTCAGAAATTTTCGCCAGGCAACAGCTATATCCTCACCGATAATGCGGGCAAATATTTTATCAACCGGCTTGCGGAAAAACATAAGCACCAATAATGATACTAACACCGCAATTGCTAAGGTAATGATTAATAAAAGTAGAAATTCCATGTGAATATCTCCTTATTTTTTTGAACATGAATAAATTATATACTAATGAGTAAATGATTGGACTTCTTGTCGAGATAAAAATATTCACAAAAAAAGGGAAGCAGCAAAAGCTTCCCTTCTATAAATAAATGAAATAAGCTTACATATTCTTAATGATTTGAGTAGCGAACTCAGCAGTACCGACCTTTTTTGCTCCTTTCATCTGGCGATGAAGGTCATAGGTTACGGTCTTTTTATTAAGAGTTTTCTGAACCGCATTACGAATCATATCGGCAGCTTTATCCCAACCCATATAATCAAGCATCATGCAGGCTGACAAAATCAATGAACTTGGATTTATAACATCCTTGTCAGCATATTTTGGAGCGGTGCCATGAGTTGCTTCAAACAAGCCGATAAAATCACCGATATTAGCTCCCGGAGCCATGCCCAAACCGCCAACCTGCGCAGCGCAGGCATCGGAGAGATAGTCACCATTCAGATTCGGAGTAGCAAGAACATCGTATTCATCCGGACGGGTCAGAACCTGCTGGAAAATAGAATCAGCAATACGATCCTTGATCAATATTTTTCCTTTGGGGACTTTACCTTTGTACTTGCCCCATACTTCGTCTTCAGTTACAACATATTTTCTGAATTCAGTTGTAGCAACCTGATAACCCCAATCACGGAAAGCCCCTTCGGTATATTTCATAATGTTGCCTTTGTGCACGAGAGTTACCGACGGAAGCTTGTTATCAATAGCGTGCTGGATTGCTTTGCGTACCAAACGTTTGGTACCGGTTACTGAAATCGGTTTGATGCCGATTCCGCTATCGGTACGGATATTGGTCTTCATATTTTTGTTAAGCCAGCTAATAACTTTCTTAACCTCTTTAGTACCTTTTTTCCATTCAATACCGGCATAGACATCCTCGGTATTCTCACGGAAAATAATCACTTTCATCTTTTCAGGATGAGTTACAGGAGAACCAACCCCTTTAAAGTAGCTGACCGGACGAACACAGGCATAAAGATTCAAAATCTGGCGAAGGGTGACATTTAATGAACGGAAACCGCCGCCAATTGGAGTTGTCAATGGACCTTTAAGAGCAACAATATATTTCTTAATAGCTTCAGTTGTCTCTTTTGGGAGCCATTCTTTATAAAGTTCAAATGCTTTTTCACCGGCATAAATATCCATCCAGGCAATGTGACGGCGTTTTTTGTATGTCTTTTCAACCGCAGCATCGACAACGCGGCGGGTAGCTTTCATAATATCGCGGCCGATACCATCACCTTCGATAACAGGGATAATTGGGTTATTCGGAACACTTAATTTCTTTTTCCGAACCGTAATCCCTTTTCCGTTTTTTGGGACTTCAATGTGTTTGTATTGTGCCATTATAGCTCCAGTATTTAGTTATTACTTAATATCCTTAAGATGTTCTTTGTAGGTGGCTGCAGAACTTTGTAAAGCTGCAAGTTCATTTTTGGCTAATTTTAGTTCAAGAATCTTTTCAACGCCTTTGGCACCGAGAACAACCGGTACGCCGATATAGACATCCTTAATGCCATACTCACCAGTCAGATAAGCCGAGCAGGGCATAATCTTCTTTTCATCGCAGAGAATAGAACGACACATATCAACCGATGCCGCTGCCGGTGCATAAAAAGCAGATCCCGTTTTGAGCAGTTTTACGATCTCTCCACCGCCGCCGGCTGTACGGGCAGCAATCTCATCAAGTCTCTTCTTAGGAATCAATTCTCCAACCGGAATACCGGCAACAGTTGTATAGCGCGGGAGTGGAACCATTGTATCACCATGTCCGCCCAGAACCATAGCTTGAATATCAGTCATAGCGACATCAAGTTCCATAGAGATAAAAGTACGGAAACGGGTTGAGTCTAAAACACCAGCCTGGCCGAGAACCCGATTAGCTGGGAAACCGGTAATTTTGCGCATGTGGAAAGTCATCAGATCCAGAGGATTCGAGACTACAATAACAAAACATTTAGGGGCATATTTTTTAATATTTTTTGCAGCGGTTGCAACAATACTGGCATTCATGTTCAACAAATCTTCACGTGACATTCCCGGCTTGCGTGGTAGACCGGCAGTCATGATAACGATATCAGAACCTTTGATATCAGAGTACTTGTTGGTTCCATAAACTTTTGCATTGTATCCGCGTACAGGACCAGCCTGGGAAAGATCAAGACCTTTACCCTGTGGCATTCCTTCGATAATGTCAACCAGTACTACATCAGCCAGATTCTCTTCAGCAAGATACATAGCGCAGGTTGCTCCAACATTGCCACCACCGATAACAGCGATTTTCTTGTTCATAATTCCTCCAGTAAGATGCACTTTATAGTGCATTATTTATGTGCTTAACACCAAATGTCCGGCGTCACGCACTATTCCTATGTTAAATTTTTCACAATCCATCCCCCTTGAGTAAATAAATTTTTGGAGATTGTCAAGTGGTTCGTAAAATACCTGGCAAACTTCTTTGGGATTCATCTCAGAATATAGATAGATATTTATCCTTTTTGTCATCAAATTGACCCGGGACAGCTTGTGGGAGCCAAACCGAAATTTCCCATCCTTTGGTTTATTATTCTCCCTGTCCCAATTTTTAGCCAGTTCATAAAAGAATTTTGACCCTATCCCCTCTTTACAGGCTGAGATTACAACTAAATCCCCATCGTCCTTAACAGCTCCCTGGCAGTGCTCAAGGGCCTTTTGAGCCTGATATAAATTGCCATCCAAGGGAGGGAGAATTTCGGCCAGGATAATATCATATTGTTTCTTGATCCGTTTTGAAGCATATAATTTTTTAGCAATTAACTGGGCTTTTTCAAATGAGCTACCAAGTGACCCGCAATAACAGCCGACTACTTCATGTTCAGAGTCCATTACAACCTGTATTGAGACAATCTTACTCAAATCAATCAGATCAAGAAGGGATTCCAAATGTTCTGCGACCGGATTTCCAATAATTTTTAGGGGAGCGGCATCCAATGATATGGCCATATTATGATTGCGTTCAATCGTGGGGATATCGCTTAATCCGGGGAATAAAGATTTTCTTCCACCGGTAAACCCCGCAAAATAATGAGGTTCAACCGAACCAATAATCAATATAGAAGAATATTCTACGACAGCCTTATTGATCCAAACCTCTTCCCCGAATTTATCAGTACCAATTTTGATTAACGAGTCATAATCATGTGCATTATGGTATTTCACTCTTGATTGTATCTGATTATAAAAGTCTCCGAATATTTTATGATAATGTTCTTCAGTGGGTGCGTCATGAGTGCCGGTTGCGATCATAAAATCAGCCTTATTCAGAAACCTCATATCAATATCTGATAGCCAATTCAATATTATTGGCGTAGGAGTATTTCTGTAGCCATCATTTACAATGCAGAGGAATTTGTCATTATTAAACAATTGATTGAATTGTGTGTGAGTAATTTCGTTTTTAAAATCTGCAAATGTAAATGGTTTTGAATTACTTTCAGCCTGAAAAATGTCAACAGAGGCATTTGAGGGAAAATCTAAAGTCAGAATTCCATTTCCGTATGTAAAATCAATTTCCATATAATCTATTTTTTAGGCGGCACACGCCCTCGTGTGCCTCTTTGTTAATATGCCGCAGATGTGGACATCAGCCAGCCACTGTAGTTTTAAAGGATATACTCGATTTCCATATTAACTATTATTCCGATTTAAATAAAGCCCGACATTGCTGCCGGGCTTAAAAAATATCAACCAGTCTTATTATGTTTAAAATATTTCAAACTCATTAGAGACACAGATATCAACCTATTTAAAAAAGAACGAGATCTCTTTGGCAGCATTTTCATCAGAATCAGAAGCATGCACCGAATTTTTTTCCACATCAAGGGCAATCTCATATCGAATCGTACCGCATTTGGCTTCAGCCGGATTGGTAGTGCCGATAAGATCACGTAGTTCCATAACTGCATTCTCTTTTTCCAGCATTATCGGGACAACCGGACCGGAGGTCATAAATGCGACCAGATCATGATAAAACGGCCTCTCTTTATGGACCGCATAGAAACCCTGAGCCTGGTCTTTGCTCAAATTTAACATCCTCATTCCAAGAATATTAAACCTGGCTTTTTCCAAACGGGAAACTATATGGCCAATCAGATTTCTTTTCGTGGCGTCCGGTTTAATGATTAGTAATGTTCTGCTCAAATCATCTCCTTTATTTCTCAAGCCTTCTTTAAAGATTCCATTGCGGCCTTATAACCCAATTCAACTGCCTTGCGGTTTTTCTCTTCTGTCCCTTTCGGAGCATGAGCAATGACAACTTCCGTCAGTTTTTCAAGCGAAACTAACTTTGAGATAGCTGCAATAGCACCCAGAGCAATCACATTGGCCACCATAATATGGCCAATTTCGCTACGAGCCATCCGGGTAAATTCGAGGGCATAATAATTATCAGTTGGAACCTTATCAATCATAGACGAATCTATAATTAGAATGCCACCCTTTTTCAGATCAGGGTAATATTTATCAAGCGATTCCTGAGTCATAGCCAGCAGCAAATCAAGATTCATTGCTTTGGGATAATATATTTCATTTTCAGAGACAACAACATCAGCTTTAGATGCACCGCCACGGGCTTCAGGGCCGTATGATTGGCACTGAATAACGTTTTTAGATTCACCAATGCCGATAGCTTTACTCAGAACAACCGAGGCAAAAATCATCCCCTGTCCGCCTGAGCCTGATAATCTCATTTCATACCGATCAGAAGGGATTTTAATTTTATCAAGTATTTTAATCATGATTTACCTCATTTCCCCTTCAACTTTTCCACGACTTTTTTGTATTCATCGCAGAATTCGGTTTTATCATCTTCATGAAGAAGACCGGTAATAATCTTGCCTTTCAATTCTTCCGGCTCCATTTTTTTAGCTTTGCTCAATGAAACCGAATTTTCTTTAAAGGCTTTCAACATTGCCACCGCATCCCCCTGGCGATTTAAACGGCCGTAATAGGTATGGCAGTTGGCAATAATTTCAATCAGAGAAAAACCATTATGCTCCAAACCACCTCTAATCAGTTTTTCCATCTGAGGGACATTGGAAACAATACCCCGGGCAACATAAGATGCTCCAGCTGCCTGTGCCAGGCTGCAGGGGTCAAAATGCTTCTCGGAATTCCCATAAGGGGTTGTTGTAGAAAAGGCATTACCCGGAGTTGTGGGAGAACCCTGGCCGCCGGTCATGCCATAGATATTATTGTTAATCAAAATAGCCGTGATATTGATATTGCGGCGGCAGGCATGGATAAAATGATTTCCACCGATAGCAAGAGCATCACCATCACCGGTAATAACAACAACATTCATATCAGGACGATTGAATTTTACACCGGTAGCAAAAGGAAGCGCCCGGCCGTGGGTAGTATGGAGGGAATGAAAGTCCATATAGACAGGCATACGGCTGCTGCAGCCAATACCTGAAACCATAGATACACTATCACGATCCCAACCCAGTTTATCAACCACTCTGATATAGGCACCCATAATAACACCGATTCCGCATCCCGGACACCATACATGAGGGAATTTCTTTCCCGGACGCAGATAATGCAGCGCTACATCAGATTTCTGCTTGGGGGCTTTATCTTTTATTGCTGTTTCCATTAGAACACCTCCTCAAGCTTTTCAAGCATCTGCATAGGTGTAAGAATTTCTCCGTCATAGCGCAGAATACTGTGAATTTCTTTATCATGCGGCAGAACCCGCCTGATCTCGTGAACAATCTGACCCATATTTAATTCACCAACGATGATTTTTTTGCACCTGGAACATAAATCAAGAAGTTCTTTATCAGGAAAAGGCCAGATAGTATAAAGCTGGATACAACCGACTTTAACACCCACTTCACGC
The DNA here is from genome assembly GCA_964413795.1 of uncultured Ignavibacteriales bacterium. Classification (GTDB taxonomy): domain Bacteria; phylum Zixibacteria; class MSB-5A5; order GN15; family FEB-12; genus DAOWMZ01. The sequence goes on along the minus strand of CAYPUP010000031.1, from coordinate 1,605 downwards.
GCTAATTTGGTAGCTTGTAAAGCGGCTCTTGCGACCGAACCATAAGAAATAAATATGACCTCAGCATCATCGATCTTCTCTGTTCGAATCTTGGTGATCTCATCCCGGTAATTCTCGATCTTATCTTTCAACTTGTTAAGTTTGGGGAATATTTCATCGGTACGGTTAGTAGGAAATCCTTTTTCGTCGTGAGTCAAACCGGTCAAATGGAAACGATACCCTTCGCCGTAAGCCGGCATCGGTGTAATTCCATTTTCAGTGTATTCATTTGCTTTATAATCTTCCGGCTTACAGGTCGGTTTTACACGATTGAAAAGTTCTACTTCGCCTTCATCAGGAATTTCAATAATCTCTCGTGAGTGTCCGATAACTTCATCCATTAAAACAGTTACCGGAGTTCTGAATCTCTCTGCCAGATTAAAAGCTCTTACTGTTTCATAAAAGGTATCACCAACAGTTGAAGGTGCAATGGTAATTGATGTAAAATCACCGTGGGTTCCCCAGCGCGCCTGCATAGTATCAGACTGGCTGACTTTTGTCGGTAATCCTGTTGATGGACCGCCACGCTGCACATTAACAACAACGACTGGAATTTCAGTCATATAAGCATAACCGATATTCTCAAGCATAAGAGTATAACCAGGGCCGGAAGTACCTGTCATAACTTTGGCTCCTGATACTGAAGCACCAATAATTGCTGCCATAGAGGCAATTTCATCTTCCATCTGAATAAATTTACCATCAATTTTTGGCAGCTCTTTGGCTGACAATTCAGCTATCTCAGTGGAAGGAGTAATAGGATATCCGGCGAAAAACTTCATGCCGGCATACAAGGCACCCTGAACACAGGATGCGTTGCCCTGTAACAACATTTTCTTTTTTGCCATTCTCTCCTGTCCCTCCTTATTTGTAATTAGAGGTTATAGCAAAGTCGGGACAATGTATCCAGCAAATAGTGCACTGGGTACAGCTATCAGCACGAGCGATCTGGGGTTTTCCATCCCGATCCGGCTCAAATACTTGTTGCGGGCAAAGAGCAATACAGATATTGCAGGCTTTGCACCAGACAAGATTTATATTCAAAGGGGGGAGACCTTTTGAATAATCAATCTTGCTTCTGGAGGCGGGTTTATTGGTCGTTTCACCCGCGGCATCAGTTGATGCGCTCATTATAATTCCTCAAAATTTCTGGTGTGTATATACACCGTTTATCCAAATGTCTACTTTATTTTCTTTTTTTATCGGCTTTCTTTTTGCTTTTAGCGGCCATTTTTCTGGCTGCTTTTTTCGTAGAATCACTCTTTTTGATACTGACAACTTTTGCTTTTTTAGCTTTAGATTTTTTCTCTTTTTTCTCTTTCTTATCTTTTTTATCCTTGGAATCTTTTTTGCCCATACCAAAATTTTTGATTAACTCCTTTAGATGCATGGGAATCTCTGTCGGAGAACCAGCAACCGGTACACCGGCATTATTAAGAGCTTTTATTTTATCTGCAGCGGTACCACTGCCACCGGAGATAATAGCTCCGGCATGCCCCATCCTCTTTCCGGGAGGAGCCGTCTGGCCGGCGATAAACGATACAACCGGTTTAGTTTCATGCTTTT
>CAYPUP010000030.1:0-11669 GCA_964413795.1 uncultured Ignavibacteriales bacterium | reverse complement strand
AGTTTATTGTTCAGGTAACCGATAGCTGCGGTCTTGCTGATCTCGATACCATAAATGTGACGGTGGCCTTTGGTGAAGCCCTATCAATTACATGTCCTGACGATACGGCTATGTTCCTGTGTAGCCCCGGACAGGTATGCCGGCCTATAACCATTCCAATAGATACCAATGTAACTGTCTCACCAATAGGCTCTTACAGTGCCGGGCAGATCTGCTTTGATGCTGATACTGTTGGTCATTATGTGATTTCTGTTTCCGCTAATTCCAGCTGCGGTTCTGACAATTGTGACATTATTGTGGATGTAACAATAAATTCCGCCCCAGTGGCAGTTGACCCGCCAGCTAATCCGATTGACACCTTCATGTGCGCTAATGATCAGGTTTGCTACCAGTTCTCAGCATCGGATGTCGATGGCGGAACTCTTAACTGGTCGCGTATCAGTGGACCTGGCACGGTTACCAGCAGCGGTCTCTGGTGCTTCAGCGTATCTGCAGCAGGTTCATACACGGTAATTGCTCAAGTAACTGATTCCTGCGGTGCAACCGATCAGGTAACCCTGACATATAACGTCACCAAAAACTCCCCGCCGATTGTTAATTTTGGAGCTGATGAAACCTACTTCCAATGTGATCCGGTTGATATCTGCGTTGATTTCAACGTCAGTGATGCCGATGACAATGTTAACTTAGTTGAACTGATCTCTGGCATTGGTACCATTGTTGATGATACCCTGGTCTGCTTCACTCCTGATACAGCCGGAAGATATATCTTTATCGTCGGTGCTACCGATGAGTGCGGCGCTTATGATCAGGATACGATTAATGTCTTTATAGAACTTAACAACGATCCAATTGTTTTTGCCGGTAATGATCAAGCCTACTTCCTCTGCGAAGCTATGGAAATCTGCTGGTCAGCTTACTGCACCGATCCCGATAATAATGTCAACACCTGCTACCTAACTGTTGGCCCCGGCATCTTTGACGGGTCGCAAATCTGCTTCACTCCCGATACTGCCGGTGTATATACTTTTGTCCTGAGGGCGGAAGATGAATGTACCGGTGGAAAGGCTATTGACGAAGATACCGTTTTAATTACCATAGACCTTAACAATGAACCCGTTTGCAATATTCCCAATGATACGACTTTCTTCCAATGTGGTCCTACACAGGTTGCTTTACCGATTGGAGCTACCGATCCCGATGACAACTTCGATCATTGCGAAATCGTAACCGGTCCTGGTTCAATTTCAAATGGTTTCTGGACCTATACTCCAAGTGCTGATATCTCTGCTAAAGTGAAAGTAATGTGTCTTGATTCCTGCGGCGCTATGTGCGTTGATTCATTCACCGTCTCCTTTGATCTGAATACGCCGCCCGTAGTTGATCTGGGTCCGAATACTAATCATTTCCTCTGTTCGGCTCAGAATGTCTGTTGGGATATCGTCGCCAGTGATGAAGACGGCAATTTGGCAACGGTCGAAATTCTTGAACCGGCAGGCGCCTATATTAACGGTTCACAGCTCTGCTATAACTTTGTTAACGAATCTGTTAAAAAGTTTGTTGTCAAAGCTACCGATTCCTGCGGAGCTATTACTACCGATTCAACCATTGTATCAGTTGACTTTAATGTTCCGCCGGTACTTGAACTTCCGCCGGACTTTACAGCCTATCTTGATGTTCCGGGCGAGGTCTGCTTTGATGTCAGCTCCAGCGATATAGATAATAACTTGTCAACAATTACCGTCTCACCTATTGGGATGTACAAATCAAGTTCAGATCAAATTTGCTTCAATGTCGATACTTCCGGTATTTACTGTCTTGAAGTAACCGCAAGCGATCTCTGTGGTGCTGAAACTATTGACACTATCTGTCTTGAAATGATCATCGATGAATGTATTCACATCCAGATAGAAAAAACTCATGGAGCCATTCAGGGCCAGCCGGAAATAGTCCATATTTATCAACAGGGTTCCGGCAAGGAATTAGGCGGTTTTGATTTCCTTATTGCTTATGATGCCACTGCTCTGAATCCCCAGATTGTAACTCCCGGAGGGCTTTTTGAAGGCTGTGGATGGGAATACTTTACCTATCGAAATGCCGCTAACGGCAATTGCAGTGGTTCATGCCCGACCGGGCTCCTGCGTATTGTTGGTTTGGCGGATATGAATAACGGCGCTTATCACCCAGGATGCTACCTCAATGACCAGATTGGATCTCTGGCTGATATTGAATTCCTGGTCACAAACGATCGTACCTTTGAGTGTATGTATGTTCCAATCAGGTTCTTCTGGCTCGATTGTAATGATAACAGCATGTCCTCACGAAGCGGCGACACATTGTGGATCTCTCGCAATGTTTATGACTTTGAACTCTCTGAAATGACTGATAACAGTTATGGCTTCCCGGGTTATTTCGGGGCTCATAATAGCTGTCTTATAGGCGGCGGTACTGGTAAACCGGCGGCAATTCGCTGTATTGATTTCACCAATGGTGGTGTTGATATTATCTGTGCTGATTCTATCGATGATCGCGGCGATATAAACCTTAACGGCGTGGCCTATGAAATTGCTGATGCTGTTGTATACACCAACTACTTTATCTATGGTTTGTCAGCTCTTGATATCAGTGTTGATGGACAGACCGCTGCCAGTGATGTTAACGCTGACGGCATATCTCTCACGGTTGGTGATCTTGTATACCTCATCCGTGTAGTTGTTGGTGATGCTATAGCTATACCGAAACTTAATCCAAATCTCTCTGACGAAGTTATCTTTAATCTCAATAATGGCATCTTGGCAATTTCAGAATCCGATTACCAGGTCGGAGCGATATTCCTCACGATTGAAGGGAACGTCACTCCAAGTCTGCATCCTGATGCGGACAACATGGAATTACGTTCCAACTTTGACGGTACAAATACCCGAGTTCTGATCTACAACATGAACGGGAAAAACTTCCTTGAACTCGGCAATGTCCTGAATGTTGGTTTAAATAATAAAATCAAAGAGATAGAGGTTGGGGCTTATAATGGCTTGGCGCTCAAAGGTTCAATAGGAGAACTTCCTGATAAATTTGAACTTTTGCAGAACTATCCGAACCCGTTTAACCCGATTACGACAATCAAATTTGCTCTACCGGTTGCCAGTAAATGGGATATGACTATTTATAATATTCTCGGACAACAAGTTGATAATTTCAACGGGGACTCCGATGCGGGTTACGAGACAATCGAATGGGATGCCAGTCGCTATGCGTCAGGTGTTTATTTCTATCGCTTGAAGGCAGGAAGCTTCAGCGCCACCAGGAAGATGGTCATGGTGAAATAAAACGTACCTGTCATGACCATGTTGAGGCCGAGTTTTGAGGAGGGCGGCTTCAGCCAGAGACAAACCCTGTGATTCTCACCCACAGGGTTTGTTTTTTTATTTATTCGAGGTATTTTTAAGATCCACTACTGTTGCCCCCCAACTCCCACCGCTTCCCCCCTCATGGCGGTAATTTTCCACATCCGGATGATTCTCCAGAATTGAATGCACTATTCGTCTTTGAACTCCCTGCCCTTTTCCATGTACGATTCGGATGTTAAATATGCCATTTTTTCGACATACTTCGATATATTCATAAACCACGCTGCGTGTCTCTTTTGGGGAAAATTGATGCAAATCAAGCGTTCCATCTATTGGATATTCAATTGGATTGTCTTTATTATCAATCATTTCTTAAATACCTACCATCACCTTGCATAGGGTGAAGGGTGTCTCACTCTCATTTCAGGCGATAAAAGCCGCTTGTTAACAGGATTTTAAGCCTTTTTAATATAAAATATTACTAAAAAATAGTCTTTAAATTAAATAAAATATCATAAAATCATGTTAAGTGATGAATAATCTGCCTTGAATTTTCAATCTATAAATGTATATTACCCCAATGTGAATTTTTTAACAAGGCTCAAAAGGAGTTATACAGATGTCACTAATTCGCCCTTTTAAAGGGCTTCGACCTACCCCGGAAAAAGCTCATATTGTTGCTTCCCCGCCATATGATGTATTAAGTAGTGATGAAGCCCGTGCTGTGGTTAAAGATAACCCGGATTCTTTTTTACGGGTCAACAAGTCTGAAGTTGATTTTGATCCTGGTGTTTCAATCTATGGAGATGAAATCTATCTTAAAGGAAAAGAAAACCTTCAGAGACTGATAAATGAAAAAATCATGATTCGGGATGAGAAGCCCTGCTTTTATTTATATAAATTAACATGGCGGGGTAAAAGCCAAACAGGTATTGTTACTTTGACGTCCTGCGAAGAATATAATCAAAATAAAATAAAAAAACATGAACATACCCGCCCGGTAAAAGTAAACGACCGTGCCAATCATATTCAGAAAGTCGCCGCCCAGGTTGGTCCGGTATTTTCAATCTTTAGAAAAAATGACAGGATAATCTCGATTTTCTCAAAGATAACATCAGTAAAACCTGAATATGATTTTACAAGTAATGATGCCGTCCGCCATGAGATGTGGATCGTAAAAGATACAGATACAATTAAAAATCTAATTAATGCCTTTGGTGCTTTGGATTCAATTTACATTGCCGATGGCCATCACCGCTCGGCAGCAGCTTCAGAAGTAGCCCGTAGAATGAAAGAACAAAACCCGAATCATACCGGCAATGAACTTTACAACTTCTTCCTCAATGTCATTTTTCCCGATAATGAATTAAGAATTCTCCCCTACAATCGAGTCATCAAGGGGTTGAATAATTTGACCCCGGAACAATTCCTGTCAATTACAGAAAAAACATTTGAAGTCAAGCCAGAAACCAAAGCAATCGAACCGTCTTCTCCCTATCACTTCGGAGCTTTATGCAAAGGAAAATGGTACGAACTTATCGCCCGAAAGGGAAGCTTTGATGCCCAGCATCCGGCTAATTCTATTGATTCTGCAGTTCTCACGGCCAATCTTCTTGGACCGGTTCTTGGTATAAAAGATATTCGCACCGATGATAATATCGATTTTATCGGGGGAATAAGAGGAACCGCAGAACTTGAAAAACTGGTAAACTCAGGCCAGTTTGATCTAGCCTTCTCCATCTATCCGGTATCTGTTAGACAGCTTCTCACCGTAGCTGACGCCAATGAAGTAATGCCCCCGAAATCAACATGGTTCGAGCCAAAACTGCGCAGTGGAATGGTAGTTAATTTACTTGATGAATAAATAGAAAGGCCTGTGTCATGTTAATTTTAATTTCCGACGCTTTTGACGAGAAGCTACCGAAAAATCTGATCAAATACGGCGAGGTGACCGCTGACCATGCTCGTATTCCGGAAGCGGAAATTGTTTTAATCCGCAGTAAAACCAAAGTAACCAAAGAATACATGGATGGTGCTCCGAAACTCAAACTTGTCATCCGCGGTGGTGTCGGACTGGATAACGTTGATCTGGTCTACGCCAAAGAAAAAGGAATTACTGTTTACAACACGGCCGATGCATCAAGCGCGGCAGTAGCCGAATTAGCCTTTGCCCTGATGATCGCCATGCCTAACCATATCACTAAAGCTGACGCTTCCATGCGCGAAGGGAAATGGCTCAAAAAGGAACTCAAAAGAACCGAGCTGGCCGGTAAAACTCTTGGTATCCTCGGGCTTGGGCGAATTGGTCTGGCTTTGGCAAAAAGGGCTGGTGCTTTTGGAATGAAAGTGATCGGTTGGCATCCCGATGTTTATTTTACCGACTATGCTGAAATTATTCCTACCATGGATGAAGTCCTTGAAAAATCAGATTATATCTCCCTTCATATGCCCCTTATTCCAGCGACAAAAGGCATTATCAATAAGGGTACTATTAGCAAATGCAAAGACGGCGCATATATGATTAATACCGGCCGCGGGAAATGTGTGGTCGAGGAAGACATGGTCGAAGCTCTTAAAAGCGGTAAATTGGCTGGATATGCCACCGATGTCTGGTACAGCGATCCTCCTGAAAATTCTCCCCTGTTTAATGCTCCCAATACTATTTTTACTCCGCATATCGCCGCATCGTCAAAGGAAAATATGGAGCGTATCGGTATAATAGTTGATCGCCTGATAAGCGATTATGCAGCTGCAAAATAATTTAAATTAAGAGGCATAAAATGGCTAAAAGAGTATTTAATTTTAATCCCGGCCCATCCACTCTCCCTTTAGATGTTCTCAAAATTGTTCAGGAAGAACTGCTGGATTACAAAGGGACCGGCATGTCTATCATGGAAAGCTCACATCGAGCTGCGGAATTTATCGAAATTAACGATACCGCAATCTCATTAGCTCGTGAAATTTTCGGACTGGATGAAAAATACCATGTTATGTTTTTAACCGGTGGGGCATCAACCCAGTTTTTCCAGATACCTATGAACTTCCTGGCTGGCGGAAAAACCGGTGCTTACGCTGATACCGGCACCTGGTCAAATAAAGCCATCAAAGAAGCTAACATTGTGGGTAAAGCACATGTAGCTTTTGACGGCAAGGCGATTGGTTATAAACATATACCCAATCAAAACGAACTGAATATTCCATCTGATGCTGCATATCTGCACATTACGACCAACAACACTATCAAGGGGACCCAGTACCATTATACACCTAATACTGGTAAAATTCCGCTGATAGCTGACATGTCATCAGACATTGCCTGTTGCCGGCTGGACTATACAAAATTTACCATGTTCTATGCCGGATCTCAAAAGAATCTGGGACCAGCTGGAACGACTTTGGTTTGTATGCATGATGATCTATTACAGAAATCAAGCGACGCTATTCCGACTATTCTTAATTACAAAACACAAGCCGCAGAAAAATCATTGTATAACACTCCCCCATGCTTTGCGATCTATGTCGTCAAATTAGTCTTTGAATGGATCAAAAAACAGGGCGGTCTGGCTGGTATTGAAAAAAACAATATCGCCAGGAAGAATGCAATTTATGGCATGATGGACAAATATCCGGATTACTTCAAAGGGACTGCCGAAAAAGAAAGCCGTTCCTGGATGAACCTGACTATGCGTCTCCCTTCTGAAGATCTCGAGAAGAAATTTATCGCTGAAAGTAAGGCTGCCGGATTTATCGGCCTTAAGGGTCACCGTAGTGTCGGCGGCGTAAGAGTCTCTCTCTATAACGCCATGTCGCTCGAAGGGGCTGAAAAACTGGTTCAGTTTATGGAAGACTTCAAAAAGAAAAACTGATGGTACGACCACTTCGATACCTGACGCAAGGACAATGATAATACAATAATATCAAGAGCAGGGCAGGATCCCTGTGATCCTGCCTCTTTTCTTATTCCTTTGCATAAATAAAAATAAAACACACAAGGTGTGTTGTAGGGGTGAAGCATTCCCTGAATAAATAATGATTTTTTATGCAATATTTAAGGAATGCTTCGCACTTACAATGCTAAGAAACTCAACAAATTGATCTTGCATCCATAGACAATATTTATTATTATTTTCAATAACAAACAGGGGTATTTATGAAAAAAATTGCTGTCATAATAATAATTCTTATCTCTTTACCGGGGATAATATTTAGCCAGACCAAAGTTGGCACAACTCAAGGAGAATTCTTGCTTATCTCCCCCTCGATTCGTTCCAATGGCATGGGGCAGGTTGGCGCGGCTTTGGTTGATGAATATTCCTTTTATTACAACCCCGGCAGTCTTGGGCTGTATTATTTAAAAGATGAATTTTCAATTACCCCCTGGTCGGGCACAAATGATATGGGAGGAAAATTTACCTATGATCATCAATCTTTTTCAATACCACTACTTTTAAAACAATATAGTAAAGGTAAAAGTATTGGAATAAGCGGCGTTTTATCTTCAAACAAGTATCGCAACCCTAAAATGGAAGAAACAGATTATAATAGAGTGCCTACCGGAAGAACAATTAGATTTGAAAATTTTGATTATAATATTTCGCTCGGTTTTGGCTATTCCGGATTAGTAGAAATTGGAACCGGCTTTAGTGTTAAAAAATTCGGAGAAAAGGTTAATATAAATGATTATAGCACCAGTTATCTTGCTTATGATTTTGGTGGAATTATAAGAATCCCTTTAGGAAAATATTTTCAATTGAGCTCCTCAGAAAAATATAATTTAATTTTGCTGCCATCGATTGGATTTTCCTATTCTAATATTGACTCAAAAATAAAATTAGATGGCGATTCGTACCCATTTCCAAAAACATATAGAACAGGGTTTGCTGTTACTTGTGGTGTTAACCGGTCGGCTTCATTCGGACACTGGGAAATTGGTACTCTTGTTCCCGCCATAGAAATTGAAAAGACTAAGGGGATTAAACATATTTCAAAATATGGAGTAGAGTTAGGCATCGTTGAAGCATTTTATCTTCGATTGGGTAGTAAAGAGGTTGAGAACATATCAGTTTCTACCTGGGGTTTTACAATAAACAGTGGTGGCATTTTTAAGACGATATTAGCTCTAAAATCAACCGATCCGGACAAACTAAACAAAACCATTAATTTTCTGGCAAACAGGCTGACTTTCCAGTATTCCATGGCTAACTATAATCATGATTCTTCTTATGATAACGACCCTTTCAGAGGCTTTTCTATAAAATATAAACTTTCCCGCTTAAATTGACGTATTATCCTAAACTGGAGCTATTAACTTGACAAAATGGGTTAAATTCACGTTCATCTATACTTAATATTTAGGGAATTGAATATAAAATAAAGAGAATTCAGCTTGGAAGAAACCGAAACCAAATATATCGACCTTTTCGAAAAATGCTACAGCTACCGTGAACCCCAAAAAGTGATGGAAATGGGGTTTTACCCATATTTCCGCCCGATTCAGTCTGCCCCCGGAGACGAGGTTATAGTTGATGGCCGCAACTGCATTATGGCCGGTTCCAATAACTATCTCGGACTGGTCAACCACCCCAAAGTAAAAGAGGCTGCAGCTAATGCAGCTCTCAAATTTGGCTCAGGTTGCACTGGTTCACGCTTGCTCAACGGTACTCTTGATCTCCATCTGGAACTTGAATCCCGCCTGGCTAAATTTATGAAACGCCCCGAAGTTCTTATTTTCTCCACCGGATTTCAGACCAATCTGGGAATTATTTCCACCCTGGTCGGAAAGAATGATTCGGTTATTATCGATCGCCAGGTTCACGCCTGTATCGTCGATGGCACTCGCTTATCCTATGGCAAAATTTATAAATTCGCCCATAACGATATGGAAGATTTCGAGCGAGTCGCCGCCAATGTCCGCAATATCAACAACCGCGGTGGTATTCTGGTTGTGGTTGATGGCGTCTTCTCAATGGAAGGGGATATTGTTGATCTGCCCCACTTGATAGAAGTTGCTGAAAAATATGACATCAGGGTTTTGATCGATGATGCCCATTCGGTCGGTGTGTTGGGTGAAACTGGCACCGGTACAGCTGAGCATTTTGGGTTGATTGATAAAGTTGATATGACAATGGGAACATTCTCAAAATCTTTTGCCTCTTTGGGCGGTTTTGTTGCTGCCGAAAAAGATGTCATCAATTATATCAAGCATCGGGCTCGTTCCCTGATTTTTTCGGCTTCCATTCCACCTTCAAATGCCGCGGCGGTAATTGCAGCACTTGATATAATAGAATCCGAACCGGAACGACGGGAACGTCTCTGGAAAAATGCTCATCGGATGCAGAAAGAATTTAAAGATCTTGGCTTTGATATTGGCCATACCGAAACCCCGATTGTACCGATTGTGATCGGTGAAGATTTCGAGGCGTTCGCCTTCTGGAAAGCCCTTTTCGAAAATGGCCTCTTTACCAATCCGGTCGTATCGCCGGCGGTTCCCCCCGGACAGGCTATGATAAGGACATCATATACTGCCACTCATACCGATGAACAGCTTGATCGTGTAGTAGAAATTGTTGCCCGGGTAGGACGGGAAAAAGGATTAATCAGTTAGAACACTATGGCCAATATAAATGTTGTCGAAGTAGAGTCTTCGGCACAACTAAAGAAATTTATAAACTACCCTTCAAAGTTATATAAAGATGATCCCAATTATGTAACCCCGCTGGTTACAGAACGCCTTGAGTTTTTTGATAAAAAGAAAAACCCCTTTTATCGTTCCGCCTCAACTAAGCTCTTTCTGGCGATGGATAATAAGGAGGTAGTCGGACGCATAGCAACCTGCCTGAATTATAATCATAATGAATTCCACTCCGAACAGACCGGATTTTTCGGCTTTTTCGATTGCCCGGATAATTATGGAATCGCCTCTACTCTTCTCAAAGTTGCTATGATTACCATCAAAAAAGAAGGCATGAACATCATGCGCGGCCCGATGAATTTCTCCACCAATCATGAATGCGGTTTTCTTATCGAAGGTTTCGATTCACCCCCGACTGTCATGATGACTTACAACCAACCCTATCTCCCCCGGATGGCAGAAAAGTTCGGCCTTAAAAAAGCAATGGATTTAATCGCCTTCCGCCTAACCAGCGAAAATCCTGTCCCGGAAAGAATCCAAAAAGTAGTCGATAAACTGGCAACCCGTTCCAAGGTGACTATAAGATCTCTTAACTTGAAAGATTTTGATAACGAGGTCCGCCGGATCAATGAAATCTATAACAAAGCCTGGGAAAATAACTGGGGTTTTGTCCAAATGACCGAAGAGGAATTTTTCTACACCGCTAAAGATTTAAAACAGATTGTCGATCCCAGAATTGCCCTTATTTGTGAATATGAAGATCAACCGGTTGCCATCTGTCTCGCTATACCCGATATAAATCAGGCTCTTATCCACCTGAAGGGAAAACTTCTCCCCTTTGGTTTGCTGAAACTGCTCTGGCATACGAAAGTAAGCAATAAAATCGATGGCGCCCGGATTATTACAATCGGCGTAGTCCCCGAATTCCAGAAACGTGGCCTGGAAATGCTGATGTTCTCGACCTGTTACAACAATGGCCGCAATAATGGCTACAAATGGGCTGAACTATCCTGGGTACTGGAAACCAATGAGCTGATGATCCGAGGCATTGAACAGATGGGCGCCAAACCATATAAGCGCTACCGCATCGTTGAAATGCCTCTGTAAATTTTGCAATTAATTTAAATAATATTTTTGGATATATTTGTTTTTTAGTCGTTATAATAAGTATGAAAAGTTCACCAATTAAAATTGCCGTAATAGTTTTTCTCTTCACATTTTCAATTATTTTATCCTTATCCTGTTCAGGTAAATTTGCTCGAAACATGTCTATTATTTTTAATGAAAATCAGAGCAAATTAAAAATTGAAGAGACTAAATATATCCCCGGTTCGGTTATTGCCAATCCCTTTAAGGAAGTAAAAATAAAATCCGGCGATGGTTCTATGGTCACCTTTGTTACCGGCTATCGGGGAAATACAATGAAAGACATGACCGATATCATGATCGGTTTTGATAAATATGTTAAACACAAAATTTATTTTCAACTACCCTCTCTGCCGGATACCGGAACATATCAGTTAAAAGACCGGTCACTGATCCAGCTATTAGGACACTATGAACTCACGGAAGCCTCTAAAATATATTTGCCGGTGTCTGGATTTATTGCGATTGATTCAATCAATGGTAACAGAATGTTCGGCACGGTAAGAGGCAAGTACGAAAACAACGAAAAAACTCCTCTCGAACTC
>CAYPUP010000029.1:0-11790 GCA_964413795.1 uncultured Ignavibacteriales bacterium | reverse complement strand
TCCTTTATCGCTTGTTCCGAAGCAACAATAGCGTATTGTTCGGAGATATCCATACGGCGAAGTTCCTTTTTATCGATATAAATCGCCGGATCAAAGTTTAACACCTCTCCGGCTATCCGGGTAGGAAATTCGGAAGCATCAAAGCGGGTGATGGTTTTTATGCCGGATTTACCTTCAAGCAGTGAATTCCAGAATTCATCAACCGAACATCCCAGCGGGGAGACAACTCCCATACCTGTTACTACAACTCTTTCACTCATTTTATATTATACCGGAACTATTCCTTCTCTTACAGATAAAGCAAATTATTACGATTTCGAGTGCTAATAATACGCATCAGACCCTGTATTCTTTAATGGCAAATCCAATATGCCGTTAATAATGCAGCCGACTGCTATTCCTTGGAGTGATCCTTAATGTAATTAATAGCATCGCCGACTGCGACAATCTTCTCGGCGTCCTGATCAGGAATTTCTATATTGAATTTTTCTTCCAGAGCCATTACCAATTCAACCGTATCAAGAGAATCAGCACCAAGATCTTCTACAAATTTAGCCCCTGCGGTTACCTGGCTCTCTTCTACCCCAAGCTGCTCGACAATAATTTCTTTGACATCATTTTCAATGGACATTTTCTTCTCCTTAAAATATTATTATTTGTTATTTTCAACTAATAGACATACCGCCGTCAACCGACAGCACTTGTCCGGTTATATAGGCGGCATCATCGGAAGCCAAAAACACAACAGCCGATGCAACATCTTCGGGAAGGCCTACCCGTTTTAACAGGATATGCTCCAGAAACTGTTCTTTGGAGGCATCTGATAAATTTTTTGTCATCTCGGTTTCAATAAATCCGGGCGCAACCGCATTTACTGTAACGCCGCGACTTCCTAATTCCTTAGCTGCTGTTTTTGTCAATCCAATCAAACCGGCTTTTGAAGCAGCATAATTTATCTGACCGGCATTGCCATTGATTCCAACTACGGAACTAATATTTATTATCCTTCCGGAATGCTGTTTCATCATTATTTTAGCTGCCGATTTTGTGACAAGAAAAGACCCTTTGAGATTTATGTCAAGTACCATATCCCAGTCTTTTTCATCCATGCGAATCATCAGCGTATCCCGGGTAATGCCGGCATTATTGACCACGACGTCAACCGAACCGAATTTATCAAGAGTTTGTTTAAATAGATTTTCAACTTCCGTTGATACGGTCACATTGGCTTTAATGCCAATAGCGGGATTTTTAAACTCGGCAGCGACCTCTTCAACGGTCTTCTGATCGATATCACTAATTACCACATTAGCGCCCATGTCTGAAAAGCGTTTGGTAATGGCTAACCCGATCCCGCGAGCCGATCCGGTTACTATAACTGTTTTGCCTGTAAAATCCATCTTACCTCAGTTTATACAGTTAGTTGGAATATGTACTAATATCACTTAAAGTGTCAAGATTAACTATTTTGTCAGGTTTCATGTCACGTTTGGCTAAACCAGAAAGAACCTTGCCGGGGCCAATTTCAATAACAGAAGTAACCCCTTGATCAACAAGGTATTTCATAGTCTGCGCCCACCTCACTGGGGATGTTACCTGATCGACCAGTAAGGATCGGATAGCACCGGCTACAGAAACCGGCTGCGCCGTGACATTGGCAATGACCGGATGGACGGGATCTTTATATTGCTGATTGGCAAGGAATTCCTCAAGTCCGGCTTTGGCCGGTTCCATCAAAGGAGAATGGAAAGCTCCACCAACTTCAAGCTTTATAGCTCTTTTAGCTTTGGCTTCAATAGCCAGTTCAATCGCTTTTTCTACACCAATGATTTCACCTGAGATTGCAATCTGAATATTGGAATTATAATTTGCAGGTATAACAATACCCGCTGATGATGCCCTTTTGCAAATATCTTCTGTTTTGGCCGCATCCAATCCCATAATAGCGGCCATAGTTCCCGGATGTGCCACACAGGCTTCTTCCATTAGAGCAGCTCTTCTGACAACAGCTTTTATAGCTTGTTCAAAGGTCATCGCTCCGGTAACAGCCAGCGCTCCGTATTCTCCTAATGAATGCCCCGCCGCAAAATCAAAGGCAGGGAGCTTAGCTCCTATTATTTTTAGAATCGAGAGAGAATGAAGCAATATAGCCGGTTGGGTAAAACGGGTCTTTTTTAATTCTTCAGCAGGACCCTCAAAAGAAAGTTTGGCAATATCATAACTCATCACATCGGCGGCTAATTTGTATAAATCGCGAACCTCTGCCGAATGTTCGTATAAATCTTTTCCCATCCCGACATACTGCGATGCCTGTCCCGGGAAAAATAATACAGTCTTACCCATATCTTCGCTACCACCTCACCAATGCGGCGCCCCAGATTAATCCACCGCCAAAAGCTACCATCAAAACATAGTCGCCCGGTTTTAATCTTCCCTCACGATTGGCTTCATCTAAAGCCAGGGGAACCGATGCAGATGAGGTATTTCCATATTTTTCAATGTTCATAAAAACTTTTTCTTTATCAACTTTCAATCTCTTTATCAGAGCATCGATAATCCTGATATTGGCCTGATGCGGAACCACCAGAGTAAGATCATCAGCCGTCAATCCGGCATCTTCCAGAACTCTGATACTGGCATTGCACATCTCTTTTACTGCCACTTTAAAAACATCAGAGCCGGCCATAAATAACTTGTCTTTACCGGTATTAACATTTTCAGTTGTATATGGATTTTTGGTTCCGCCAACTTCCTGCCAAAGCAACTTTGCATAACGGCCATCGGATTTCAAAAAGGTTGAAATAACTCCACTGCCATTAGTATCCGGACCAACAACAACTGCCCCGGCCGCATCACCGAAAAGGACGCAGGTTCCTCTGTCGCTATAATTAGCGATGGAAGATAATTTTTCAGAACCAACCACCAGAGCTTTTTTGTACTGACCGGTTTTAATTAAAGAACTGGCCAATGACAAACCGCCTATAAAACCGGCACAGGCAGCCACAATATCAAAGGCAACCGCATTTATTAAACCAATTCTCTCCTGAACTATGACTGCTTCCGAGGGGCATCTGTAATCAGGTGTTACAGTTCCAATAATCAGCAAATCAATTTCTTCAGGAGAAGTACCGGAATTTTCCAGGGCTCTCATGCAGGCTTCAGCAGCCATATCGGCCCCGGTCATGTCAGCGCCAGCGATACGCCTCTCTTTGATACCGGTCCGAGAGACGATCCATTCATCAGTTGTATCTACAATTTTTTCAAAATCAGCGTTAGTCATTCGCCGAGGCGGTGTAAACGACCCCGTTCCCAGTATTCTTGCCTTTACTTTCTGATCCATTATCTTTTCCAAAATGATTGTTTAACAGTTCATCATGAATTTTGGTCCTGATTCCCTTGGAAATCATTTCATATGCAACCATAATAGCGTTGCTGATGGCTCTGGCATTAGATGAACCGTGACAGATAATTACGTTTCCATTTACTCCTAACAGAGGGGCTCCACCTGATTCGGCATAATCAAAAGTTTTTCTCATTCTCTTCAGGAACGGCAATAACAGCA
This sequence comes from uncultured Ignavibacteriales bacterium, assembly GCA_964413795.1. Classification (GTDB taxonomy): domain Bacteria; phylum Zixibacteria; class MSB-5A5; order GN15; family FEB-12; genus DAOWMZ01. The sequence continues at coordinate 8,228 of CAYPUP010000029.1, read as the reverse complement.
TTGCTCCTATACGAGAAAAAATGTTGGTCTGGATCTGCCGCTGCATCGAACTGACCAGCATCGGCTTGATAGATTCGGCAAACTTCAGTAGTATATTGCCGGTGAATCCATCAGCTACGGCCACATCCACGCTCCCGCTCAAAATATCCCGTCCTTCAATATTTCCAACAAAGTTAATATTGGAATCCTGCAGTAATTTGCGGGCGTTAAAAATTAATTCGTTCCCCTTGCTGCGTTCTTCTCCTATAGATATCAAACCAACCCTGGGAGCTTCCAGATTAAATATTACACTGGAATAAACTGCTCCCATCACGGCAAACTGCGAAAGATGCTGTGGTTTGCAGTCAACATTTGCTCCTACATCCAGCACCACGATCGGCCGTCCGGTTGAAGTTGGGAACAGGCTGGTTATAGCCGGACGGCTGACTCCTTTTATTCGCCCCAGAGTCAAAAGAGAAGTGGCCATAACAGCACCTGTATTTCCAGGGGAAACAAAAGCTCCCGCTTCACCCGATCTGATTTTTTTCAATCCCACTGCAATAGAGCTATCGCGAAGCTTGATCCCTTCGGTTGCCGATATGCCCATAGGGACCTCGGTCTCAGCATGCACAACCGAAATATTTTTCAGGTCAACTGATTTTTTATCGAGGATTGGCCGGATTATATCTTCCTGACCGACAAGGATGAGATGCATAGCATCACCCAAACGAAGTGAAGCATCCAAACCCCCTTCGATAATTCCTTCCGGCCCGTTATCCGCTCCCATTACATCAAGAATGACCGTATTTTTTTCAGCGGTATCTGTCACAAACGTTATACCCTAAATTTGTTAAGCAGGGTTAAAAAATTAAGCTTCCTTAGATGCAATAATCTGGCGTCCGTCATAGTAGCCGCAGGTGGTGCATATATGATGCGGCAACCGGGGACTATGACAATGGGAACATTCGATCACATTGGGAGCTTCAATCTTCCAATTAGTACGACGCTTGCGGCCTCTTGTCCGGGAATGGCGTCTTTTGGGAAGTGGCATGACTTTTTCCTTCTATTTCAATTATCTTCCTGCTGGAGATCCTTAAGACCTCGCCAGCGTTCATCAAAAACTTCTTTTTTGCATTGGCAGTCCTGATGATTACGATTGTTTCCGCAATGTGGGCACAAACCGGCACAATTTTCGGAACAGAGAGGCATCATCGGCGCCGCTAATATAATTGCCTGGCGGATAGTCTCTTTAATATCCGCCTTGATTTCATCGCCATAACAGAAGACATAATCTTCATCATCCTCAGCTTCTTCTTTAAGCTGGTCGTGATATGCTTCGGAACAGATGATAAAATCTGTTTTAAATTTCATATCACTTTCAAACTTATCAAGGCATCGCACGCATTCGAGCTCAGCTTTTGCCCGTACGACGCCATGACAGAAGTACTCCTCATCAGACTTCTGAATAATTAGGTCAACTTTGACCTGACTGACACCCTTAATAACATCATAATCAATGATGAAGGAACCAGGTTCAGCTTCTAAACATACTTTGACGGGAAATGTTTCATAATCCCGCAGATACAATACCATAGCCTGAAATTTTATCAAAAAAAGTCCAAAAAGTCAAGGATTATAAAGAGTTTCTAACTTTTTGCCATACAGGACATTATCGCCCCACAAAGGATATGTCAATTAAAAAGACCGGCAAAATACCGGCCTTATCTATTACAAAAATCAGCAATTCTTAATAAAAATCTTACTTTTTAGCTTCTTTATAGACCTTTATTCGGTTTTTAGCCCTTTCCAGAGCCTCATTTATAGATGGAAGGTCAATATTGGTTTCTCCCGAACCAGCAGAAATCAGCCGTTTCTTTTCTCTTTCATAAGCTTGCTGGGCTCGGTCGATATCGATTTCATCCGCCCGCTCAACGGCATCGGCAAGAATAGTTGCTTTATTGTTGGAAACTTCCAGAAAGCCGCCCGAAACCGCCATGAGAACTACTTTATCATTTTCATCGCGGAATTCAATTCTTCCCGGCTTTAAGGCAGTAATTAATGGAGCATGATCGGATAAAATTCCTAAATAACCCTCAGTTCCCGGAACTACCAGGGACTTTATTTCAGCTTCAAAAAAGACCTTTTCCGGTGTTACTATGGATAACAGAAACATAAAGTCTCACTTATTTCTTCGAGTTTTCGTACCGTTCCAGGACTTCATCAATACCACCGGCCATATAGAACATCTGTTCCGAGATATGATCAAGTTCACCGCTAATAATCATTTTGAAGCCCTTGATGGTATCTTCAATTTTAACGTAGCGGCCTTCGGTTCCGGTGAAAGCTTCCGCCACAAAGAATGGCTGTGAGAGGAAACGCTGGATCTTGCGAGCCCGCTGCACGATTTCTTTATCCTCTTCGGAAAGTTCATCGATACCCAAAATGGCAATAATGTCCTGAAGATCTTTATATCTCTGTAGAATAATCTGAATGGCGCGGGCAGTGTCATAATGATCCTGTCCGACAATTTTGGGATCAAGAATGCGCGAAGTCGAGTCGAGCGGATCCACCGCCGGATACAAGCCTAACTCTGCAATTTGACGTGACAACACGGTAGTAGCATCAAGATGCGAGAAGGTTGTAGCTGGAGCCGGGTCAGTCAAATCGTCAGCCGGTACATAAATAGCCTGCACCGAAGTAATCGAACCGGTTTTGGTCGAAGTAATGCGTTCCTGCAAACCACCCATTTCAGTACCGAGAGTCGGCTGATAACCTACTGCTGAAGGCATACGTCCCAAAAGTGCGGACACTTCAGAACCGGCCTGTACAAAACGGAAAATATTATCGATGAACAACAATACGTCCTGTCCCTGTTCATCGCGGAAATATTCCGCCATTGTCAGAGCTGACAGAGCGACTCTTAAGCGTGCACCGGGAGGTTCATTCATCTGGCCAAAGACCATCGCTGTACGATTGATAACACCGGACTCGGTCATTTCCAGCCAGAGATCGTTTCCTTCACGGGTACGCTCACCAACACCGCTGAAAACGGAATAACCGCCATGTTCAGTTGCAATATTATGAATCAACTCCTGAATAATAACGGTCTTGCCAACACCAGCGCCGCCAAACATACCAACCTTACCTCCTTTGAGGTAGGGTTCAAGCAGATCAATGACTTTAATACCGGTTTCAAACATTTCCGCTCTGATAGCCTGCTCATCAAAGGCAGGCGCGGCACGGTGAATAGGCAGGCGCGGCGTTTCCGCTTTAACGGCTCCTTTGCCATCGATAGTTTCGCCCAGAAGGTTAAAAACACGACCCAGCGATTTTTCACCCACAGGGACTGTAATTGTCGTACCGGTATCTACTGCTTCCATCCCGCGTACCAGACCATCAGTTGAAGCCAGAGCAATGCAGCGAACGATATTGTCGCCGATATGCATGGCTACTTCGACAGTCAAATTAATGCCCTTGTCTTTATCAACAATCTTTAGAGCATTGAGGATGTTCGGCAGAGCATCGGATTTGAATTCGCAATCCACAGTCGGTCCAATTACCTGTACGATTTTTCCAATATTTTCAGCCATTAAGTCAACTCCGAATATATTAACATTCTTTTTAACTATTTATTCCAGCTATCCCTTAAGTGCTTCCGCACCAGAGACAACTTCCAGCAATTCCTTGGTAATTTGCGCCTGTCGGGCTTTATTGTAATCAAGAGTTAAGCTTTCGATCATATCACCGGCATTTGTTGTGGCTGCATTCATGGCAATCATGCGGCTGCCATGCTCGCTGGCAAATGATTCCGCCAGAGCAGTGACCATTTTAGTAGTCGCATAACCGGGCATTAACGCCGCATATATCTTTTCAGCATCAGGTTCAAAAATGTAATCAGTGGATGTCTTTGCCGCTTCTTCGTTTATTTCCGGTCGAGGAATAGGAAGATACTTCTCCAGTGATGGTTTGAATTTTACCATAGAAATAAAACGAGTGTACAAAATTGAAATTTCATCAGTTTTTCCGGTTAAGAAACGATCGGTTAAAAACCGGACAACATCTTTGGCTTTGTCATAATCGAGCGAGCCCCCCCAATCCCGGTAAACACCGGCGATGGGATAAGTCCTCCGTTTGAAAAAATCATTACCTTTTTTCCCTACCAGAAGAATCTCCGTCTCGATATCCTTGTTTTCCATCAGCCATTTGGTAGCCATTCTGATAACATTGGAATTGAAGCCGCCGCAGAATCCCCTATCGGATGCAACGACACATAGGGTTTTCTTTTTGATCGGGCGTTCTTCAAAATAAGGATGTATAATTTTGCCGGATGAACCCGCCGCCAGATTACCAAGCATCTCTTCCATCTTGGCAGCATAGGGACGAGCCTCTTCAACCCGCTGCTGTGCGCGCCGAAGCTTTGCCGCTGCCACCATTTCCATAGCATTGGTAATACGCTTGGTGGAGATTACCGATTTAATTCGTTTTTTTACGTCACGCAGTGTCGGCATTAGCTAACCTGATTTATCTTTCACTTTATGCAGTCGATAATCATCAAACTGCTTTTACTCTGCTTTAAACTGTCCCATAAACTCTTTAACCGCGGCTTCTAACTTAGCCTGGGTGGCATCAGAAATCTTCTTTTCTTCATTGAGTTTATGTTCAATATCCGGATATTTCTTATCACAGAAAGCAAGAAATTCCGTCTCAAATTTTAGAATAGCATTTTCAGGAACTTTATCCAGGTATCCATTGGAACCACACCAGATAAACATAACCTGACGGGCGATAAGCATCGGAACATACTGCCCCTGTTTGAGCAATTCTACCATTTTTCTGCCACGGTTAAGCTGCTTCAAAGTTGCTTCATCCAGATCGGAACCGAACTGGGTAAAGGCTTCCAATTCACGGAACTGAGCCAGGTCGAGTTTTAATTTACCGGCAACCTGCTTCATCATTTTAGTCTGAGCATTACCGCCTACACGAGAAACTGAAATTCCCACGTTGATAGCGGGACGAACACCGGCAAAGAACAATTCCCCTTCAAGGAATATCTGACCATCAGTAATAGAAATCACGTTAGTCGGAATGTAAGCAGATACGTCACCTGCCTGAGTTTCGATAATCGGCAGGGCCGTCAGTGAACCGCCACCAAGCGCATCAGATAATTTTGCCGCACGTTCCAACAGACGGGAGTGGCAGTAGAAAACGTCGCCCGGATAGGCTTCACGGCCCGGAGGGCGGCGAAGCAGCAACGATAATTGGCGGTATGATTGTGCTTGTTTGGAAAGATCATCATAGACAACAAGAGCATGACCGCCGTTATACATAAATTCTTCACCCATGGCACAGCCGGCATAAGGAGCAATGTACTGAAGCGGAGCCGGATCAGTGGCGCAGGCTGTTACTACTGTAGTGTATTCCATAGCGTCGTTGAGACGAAGATCCTCCACTACTTGAGCTACAGTTGAAGATTTCTGACCAATAGCAACATAGATACATTTCACACCAGTGTGTTTTTGGTTGATAATTGCATCAAGCACCAATGCAGTTTTACCGGTCTGACGGTCGCCAATAACCAATTCACGCTGTCCGCGGCCAATCGGGATCATTGAATCAATGGCTTTTAAACCGGTTTGAAGCGGTTCTTTTACCGGCTGGCGCTGAACTACACCCGGGGCATTACCTTCGATAACACGGAACTTATCGGTTACGATCGGACCCTTGCCATCCAGAGGCTGTCCCAGCGGATTTACCACCCGGCCAAGAAGAGCATCACCAACCGGAACTTGAGCAACTTTGCCGGTCCGGCGAACAGTGTCGCCCTCTTTAATCATAGTGTCGGACCCAAAAATAGCGGCACCCACATTATCTTCTTCAAGATTGAGCACAAGACCCAAAATATCACCGGGGAACTGAATGAGCTCGGACATCTGGACATCTTCCAATCCCCAAATGCGGGCGATACCATCGCCAACCTGGAGTACTGTACCAACCGACTCCATCTCGAGCTTGGTTTCATATTTCTCCAGCTCTTTTCTAATTACTGATGAAACTTCTTCGGGGTTAAGACCCATTTCCGAACTCCTGTATTTACATGCATCGCATGTTTTATGTCAACATCCTGATTTTTACTTTCAGGACTTATTCTCAATTTTCAAATAGTTCAAAAAACTATATAAGCGACAAGGTGCTGTTGTCGGCTAAACCACCTTAACTTTGGTTAATTGTTCCTCAATCATGTCCAGACCGTGTCGTACCGAACCGTCAATGATTTCATTATGCATGATTACAATCATTCCACCCATAATAGCCGGCTTGATTTTTTCTTCAAGCGTAATTTTAAGGCTGGTTTTGGTTATCAGCTTAGTGATTAATTTGCTGCGCTGGTCATCGGTCAAAGGATGGGCAGTTATAACCGTTACACGAGCCTCGCCTTTTTCTGCTTCAACGAGGCGGATGAAGTCATCGATTATGTCATGCAGATAACTGATCCGGTGCTTGTCCACCAAAACAATAAGAAATTCGACAAATAACCGATGAAGCCGCTTGCTGAAAACATTCCGGAGTAATTCCAGCTTGTGTTCTTCAAGAACCTGAGGAGCATTAAGAAAGTTTAACAGGGTGTCATCACTCTCGATGATTTTTTTCAGGCCTTCAAGCTCAATGTGCGCCTCATCAATGACTCCTTTACCTTTGGCAGCCATAAACAACGCCTGAGCATATTTTCGTGCAACTTCCTGTGTTATCATGTACAGCCTTTAGGCTTTCTCAACGTTTTCAATAAATCGGCCGATCAAATCCCGGTCTTTTTTATCATCCAGCTTTTGAGCCAGAAGTTTTTCGGCGGCATTTATTGTAATTGAAATCATCTCATTTTTAAGCTGAACTTTGGCTTTGGCAATGTCGTGCTGAAGATCGGCTTTGGATTTAGCATCCAGTTCCCGGGCTTTCTCGCGGGCATCGGATTCAATCTTTGTTGCAATCTTCTTGCCTTCATCAACCGCTTCCACCAGTTTAGCCCGGCGTTCGGCATCGATATTCTTGAGTTTGGCTTCATATTCAGCAGCCAGACTATCTATCCGAGCCTTCTCGTTTTCGATATTCTGGAATTCGTCTTTGATTTTCTGCCGACGTTCTTCGAGCAAAGCCAGCAACGGTCCCCAGGCAAATTTCTTAAGGATCCAAACCGTGATAAGGAACCCGACGGCATGAGTCAGAAGCTGTTGTATTGATACATCCATTATTATTCCTGGTTTTTTAAATACCCATCAATAATGACAGGCATTGGATCGTTACTTAGTGACCGAAGTTTCCGCTTGCCAGAATATAAACGATAAAAACATAAATCGTCAGAGCTTCAATAAAAGCAGCACCGATGATCATAGCTGTCTGAATTTTACCGGCGGCTTCGGGCTGACGACCAATAGCTTCCATTGCGGAACAAACTGCTTTACCAATACCCAAACCGGAACCAATTGCGGCCAACCCTACTGCTAACGGGGCTGAAAGGGCCAACATTGATTGATAATCCATCATTTCCTCCTAAGAGATTCTAAAATTATTAGTAACTAATTTTCTTTTCATATTCAAACTAATGAGCATGCTCCTCATGAGGCAGCATTAACAAAATATAAATTGTCGATAATAATGTAAATACCAGCGCCTGAATGGTTGACAACAATAGCCCCAGAAAATAGAAAGGAATCTGAAACGGGACCCCAACCGGGGAGAAAGCGAGTATAGCTACACCCAGTCCGACAAAAACGGCAATCAGGGTGTCTTCACCGGTAATGTTGCCAAACAAACGTAAAGCAAGGCTGAAAGGCTTCGACAATTCACCAATAATGTGAAGCGGGAAAAGCAAAGGGACCATGCACCAGCTTATCACATCCGCCGGACTTCCGGCCAGATGGTGCAGATATCCGCCAATTCCCAACCGGTTTATTCCGGTCCATTGAGCATATAGGAAAACAACAATCGCCAAAGATGCGGTAATGCTCAGGCTTGTCGACGGCGAATGTCCCAGAGGTATCATTCCGATCCAGTTATTAACCAGAATGTAGAAAAAGAGGGTTCCCAGGAATGGAACATATTTTTTGGCATCATCACCAAGGATGGAATAGATAAAGTTATACATTCCTTCCACCATCATTTCAATAGCATTCTGGAATGGCCCCGGGATCATCTGGCGTTTTCTGTAAACGGACATTGAGATCACAATCAGGAAAAGAGCAACTGCAAAAGCATAA
>CAYPUP010000028.1:0-11847 GCA_964413795.1 uncultured Ignavibacteriales bacterium | reverse complement strand
ACAAACCTGTCGCTATGGCTGATGAGATGAGTTCTGCTTCCAAGAATCGTCGGGTTACATTAAAAGTATGGGGAAGGTTGGAATAGAAATAATTCTGACCAGTAGTTTAAAGGCGGATATTTTATCCGCCTTTTTTTTGCCTAAATTATGATCTTATTCTTCATCCCCATCATCGCCGCTATCGTGATCAGGATGATCATTATTTTTTGACGCAGATCTGGCTAAAAGGGAAGATTTATTTATATTATTGACGACCTTCCCTTTATCAGCAGCATCACCTGACATCCAGGTGACAACTCTCTGCGGGAATGGAATTTCGATATTTTCTTTTCTGAATCTTATAAGAATCTGCTCCCTGAGATCACAGGCTGTCGTAAACTGCTTTCCAACATCACTTACCATGCATCGTAATGAGACATCAAGTGAGTTATCTCCAAAATTAAGAAGCCTGAATTCCGGAGGTGGATTTTCTAATACATGTTCATGTTTAGCTGCTTCATCAAGCATTACTTTTTTGACATGTTCCAGGTCTTCATTATAGCTTACCCCCACATCAACTCTAACCCTGATTTCAGAATAAGGATAGGTCATGTTGTGGATGGTTGATTGCATTAGTTCAGCATTGGGCTTTATGATCAAAGTATTCTCGAAGGTACGGAACTTCGATGACCTGATTCCAATTTCATGTACATCGCATACAGTCCCGTCATCCAGTTTCAGCCGGTCTCCTACCCTAAACGGGCGATCAATCATAATTATAAAACCGCCGATCATATTAGCAATACTATCTTTGGCAGCCAGAGCGATAGCCAGAGAGCCGACCCCTAAAACTGTCAGCAAGCCGGTTATATTTACATCAAAGTGATCAAGGATTACCAGAATTCCCAGAATATACAGGATAACTTTCGTCAGACGATCAACCAGAGGTATGAATTCATCATCAACAGTGGTTTCGGTTTTTGAGGCAATATTCTTACCAAACCACTTGATCAGTGTCGAAATCATCCTAACGAGAAAATGGCTGAAAATAATAACTGTTATGGTATAAAGAGAGCTATCAATGATACTGAAAAATTTTTCCCCGAGAATATCACTATATATTTTACCCAAATATTCAAACAAAAAATAGATGCCCAGAAGAATCACCAGGATATTGAGATATTTTCTTCCAGACAGGAGCAGCAAATCATCAAGATCAGTTTTTGTTTTGGTGAATAATTTTTGAGCTGCAACATACAAAATAAAACGAGCCAGGTAGACTGCTATAAGTGTTCCAACAATTATAATAACGATACCCGCGATATTTTGCCATATTTCTGAAAACGATAATGATCTTATTAATTGCTCCATACCCACCTACTTTATGTCAAATATTATACCCGTCGTTTCGAAACGAGCTCTGACTTTAATCGTATCAGGGAAATTGGCAATCGTCTCGGCATATCTGAAAGGTTTTATAGATCCGTTGGCGAATTCGTTGTTGTTGTCGCTATCGACATGAGCTGACATAATATAACTGCCGGAGAGAACATCCAATTTGAATTTTTGATTTGTGATTTTTACTTTATAATCTGTTTTTTTATCTATATTAGTCAAAGTCAGAATAACGGGGTCATTCTTCTTTTGGGTAATTTGCATGTTTACTTCACCCGAGATGGAGCCTAAGGTATTGCTGTCTATAGTCGAAAAAGTATATTCCCGAAGAGAATCTCCAACCACCTGACCAGCCCGATCCATAAGTTCAAATTCGGTAACAATTAATTTATAATTTCCCCCGGCAGAAAACTCGGGGCTGTTTATTTTTAATCGAAAATCATCCAGCCAATCTGCCTGGACTGATTGTAGGGTATCGCTCCCTTTGCTAATTTTAAAAGTAGTATTTGTAATTGACTCCCTATTTAACGGTTCGCTGAATTTAAGTTTAATATTAAGACTGTCGGTCAATACCGGACTCTTCTCCGGCTGAAAACTTATAACCGATGGGAGTGATTTATCTTCAGTTTTTTTAAGTATGATATTTTCATATTTTAAAGCGGGCTTTGTTGTATCGTACGTCAGGTCGAGGTTATATGTCCCTTCTTCAAGAATTCCAAAATAAATATTTAAGTTTGAAGCGGGCTTATCGTCATCTTCAAAAAGAGATTGAGCCGAATAGAAAATAGATGAATCATTATGAAGAGCAATGATTGCCAGTTTGGGATTACCGGCAATTTTTTTAATCTGTATAGATTTTGACAGGCGTATCTTCAAAAGATTTTCAGATGTAAAGGAAGCGGATATAATCCCCGGTTTAGTCGTATCCTGACTTGTCAGGCTTAATGACAAATTATCAATGTTAATATTTCCGCCGACCTCAATTGGGCGATCAGTTAAAGCGAAAGACTCTCTCTCCGGATTAAAAAATTCATCTTTGTTTTTATCTTCAAAAGCGATCAGGCGGAATTCTTTCGAGGGTAGATATTCAAACTTAAAGTTCCCTTCGGAGTTGGATTGGGTATAATACGAAGGATAGAGGCTGTCATATACTACGGAATCACTAACTAAAGACTGATCATAAAGAGCAACAACCAATCCCCCTCTGGGTTTGCTGTCCTGATAAACCGTACCGCTAATTATTCCGGTATCGAGAGTCGGTCCGGTACTGAAAGCAATTGTCCCGGCGCTATCCAAATTATTTTTACGAAGATCAGTTATTCCAGAACTCAATGAAATGATATAGGTTTCATTTGCTTGAAAGCTATCGGCGAAAATAATTTCAACCTGTTCATTTTTCCATTTAATTTTTGGTTCATCCAAAGGCCGGGGAGAAATAAAAATCGATCTCCCGGAAGCTTTAAGTACCCGCTCCGAAAAAGATAATATTATACGATTTCCCAGGGGAACATTGACTTCGCCGTTGGGAGGTTCGGAAGAAATTAAAAATGGCTTTTTCTTATCCTCTTCTCCGCCCGGAGGCGAAGCCACTTCGGCGCAATTTAACAAAATTGCAGCAAAGGTAAGAGTGATTATTATTATGTTTGTGGTGATAAGGGAATAACAGTTTTCTACCTGAGTTTTCATCTGCCCAATTTTTCTTTTACAGTTTCGTTCTCCGGATCCAATTCAATCGACTTCTCCCACCAGACCCGAGCCGTACTTGTGTCGCCTATTGCCTGATAGGTGTCACCCAAATGATCGAAAATTACCGGGTCTCTGTCAAGCTCAACTGCTTTTAAAAAATGTTTTAGGGCTTTATCATACTCCCCCAGACGGTAGTAAACCCAGCCATAGCTGTCTAAATATGCGGCGTTGTCAGGCACCATTGTTACGGCTCGTTCAATAAGATTTCTTGCATAATCCAGGTTTTTTCCCCTATCAGCAAGAGAATAGCCGAGGTAATTCATAGCCTGATGATATTGAGGATTTCTTTTTATAAGATTTTTGAATTCTTTAACGCTCTTATCAAAATTTCCATTTTGTTCATAAGCTATGCCCAGACCGAACATCAATTGGTCGATTCCGGATGAATCCGTTACTTTTTTTAAGCCTCTTTCAAAGACACCAATCTCACTCTTTTTGTCTTTCATTTGGCGGTAGGCATAAGCCAGATCCAGCCAGTTTTCTGTGACAGTTTCATCCAATTCAATTGTTTTGTTTACTTCAGCAATCCCTCTTTCATAATCCCCCTGCCGCAGGGCAATTCTTCCGAGGTAACGATGATATAAAATATTTTGTTCATCATTTATGACAAGGGCTGAAAAAACCGAATCAGCTACATTAAGTGAATCCGAAAAATAATTAATTAAACCATAATAACGCTGAGTTTCTATATTATCCGGGGCAGCCTGTAATTCCTTGCCAGCATAATAAATGGCTGAATCAGCATTATCTCCTCGCATATAAACATTGGACAACCCTCTCAAAATCATAATATTGGCTGAATCCATTGATCGGGCTAATTGTAATGGCATTAGTGCAGAATCCAGCTTACCAGCTTCAGAGTATGTTTCCCCAAGCCAAATCAGCGAGAGAATATTAGACAAATCACTTCTTTGTTCGATTGATTTTTTATAAGAAAAGATCGCATCATCGGTAAATCCTGAGATCCTTTGATTACCCGCCAGTTTTCGCCATAATAAAAAGTCAGCCTGATCATACTCAACTACTTTTTGATAATAAACAATAGCTGAATCGTATACTCTGGCAACGGTATAGAGGTCCCCCAATCTTATAAGAGGAAGTATATTTGTTACATCATCAAGACTTTCAATAGATTTCTTAAAAGCGATTTCCGCTTTTTTAAGATCATTTAATTCAAAATAAATCTCTCCCAGATCATACCATAGCATTTGATTCGAAGATTGGATCCGGCAAAGGTTCTCATAAGCCCAGGCTAGAGAATCAAATTGTTTTCTATGTTCATAGGAACCAACTAAGAATGAATAGCCGCTGATATTATCAGGATCTGCTTCCACAGACATGCGATAGCAATAGTGAGCAGAATCGATAACGCCCAAAGCTCTATAATTTATCCCTCTCAACTCCCATACTTTGCCATCCTCTGGTGAAGCAGTCGACAGGATTGTCAAGGCATCGTCAAAATGCTGCAGCCGAAATAGATTTTCAGCCAGGGAGCATCGGATTTCATAAGAATCAGGATAAAATTGAAGAGCTCTGCGATAACTTTCAGCAGCGAGATATGTCTCCCCTGCAGCTTCATATATAATAGCATCAGAGTAGAAACGATAAGCGTTAGGATCAATTAATTCTGCTACCGGGGATAAATGAATGATCTTTTTTTCTGACTCTACCGGGAGGCTAATACTAGCTACTTCCCTTTTGACAAGTTTTGCAGAACAACCTAAACCGGAAATAATCAGTAACACTACAAATATGTAAAATATCCTAAATCGCACAAATGCCTTTCACTAATACTATATGAATAATACAACCGGAACCCGAAAGAGTGCCCAAAGTAATTAACAAATCTTAAGATATCGTCGTTTTCCAACTTTTAGAATAATCTCTTTAAAATCTGATACGCAAAATTCAAATCCATCGTTGTCGATTTTTTCACCATTTATGGAAACGGCCCCGGCTTGAATCAATTTACGGGCTTCACTGTTGGATTTAGCCATTTTGCTCTTTGTTATTAAGCCAACCAAGTATATTTTCTCCGGGTCCAATTCCCATTCGCGTAACTGCCGGTTATCTGCTTCCGGGATATCATCAGGCAGTTCCTTATTGGAAAAGACCCGTTCAAATTCTTCTCGGGCTTTTTCTCCCGAACCGGCTGGATGATACATATCAACCAGACATTCCCCAAGATCCTTTTTAATATCCATCGGATTAATGTCCGGTTTTGACAACTGCTTCTTAATTTTTTCTAATTCCTCAAGAGATACTTCGGTAGCCATTTCAAAATAGCTATATATAACATTATCTGGAATTGACATGGTTTTGCCAAATATTTCATCAGGGGATTCATCTATACCGATATAATTGCCCAATGATTTTGACATTCTTTGAGTACCATCTATCCCCACTAATACCGGCAGCGTTAAAATACATTGTTTTTTGACGCCATATGCTTCCTGAATGGTACGCCCCGCCAGAAGATTGAATTTCTGCTCGGTTGCCCCGATTTCCACATTAGCTTTTATAGCTACTGAATCATAGGCCTGCATTAAAGGATAAAAAAGCTCATGGATAGAAATTGGGATTCCGCTTTTAAACCTTTTGTCGAAATCATCCCTTTCCAATAATCGGGCGACGGTGAATTTCATAGCCAGATCCATGACATCGCTGAAACTCATTTTTTTAAACCATTCACCATTAAAATGTACCTCAGTTTTTGATTTATCCAATATTTTGAAAAACTGTTTCTGGTAGGTTTCGGCGTTTTTCATAATCTGGTCATAAACTAATTGAGGGCGGGTTGAATTACGACCTGACGGATCCCCGACCATACCGGTGTAATCCCCCACTATTAGAACTATCTTATGGCCCAAGTCCTGAAATTGCTTGAGTTTGCGAATTCCAATCGTATGTCCAAGATGAATATCAGGTGCCGTAGGATCAAATCCTTGCTTTACCCGCAAGGGCTTATTTTCTTTTATGGAAGCCTTTATAGTATCCTTAAATTCATCTTCCGGTAAAATATCGACCGTCCCGCGGGTAATTATTTTCCATTGATGATCAAATTCCTCATTAACTTTGGTATCGTCTGACAAAAAAACTCCTTTTTTATGCATCTTAATCGAATTATCGTCATATAATAAACGAAGGTTGACCTGTCTGGTATCGTAATTCGACATTATTTAAGTTGACAGGGTTATAATAAAAGGGACTTGAGAGTTTTAAACAAGCCAAAAGTGTTTTAACTTGACGGGAGAGTTGGTTAACCACAATATAAGAAACTATGGCTAAAATAAACCAGTCATTATTTCGGCATGGACGCTGGATTAAATCGGTTCTGATTCTGGCAGGATTACTTCTTGTCTTGTTAATAACCCTGGGCTATAAGACTTATTCGGTATATCAATCCGATCTTCCCTCATTTGAACAGCTCCATAATATCGAACCGAGCCTGAAAACCAAAATTTTTGACCGTAATGGCATCCTTCTCAAAGAATTTTACAGTGAAAACAGAGCCCTTACTCCTTATAGTAAAATGCCCCCTTATCTAATAAATATGCTCCTGGCATCTGAAGATAGAGAGTTTTTTGATCACTGGGGGATTAATGCCCGTCGAGTTTTTGTTGTAGCAACCTACAATTTAGTAAAAATGCGGATTGCCGCCGGGGCCTCGACAATCACTCAACAATTGGCCCGTATGTTATTTTTGACAAGAAATCAAACATTGGAACGAAAAATCAAAGAAGCCCTTACGGCCATAAAATTGGAACGGACATATTCAAAACAAGAGATATTGGAAATGTACCTCAATCAATATTATTTTGGTCGGGGAGCCTATGGTATTGCAGCAGCCTCTCATGTCTTTTTCTCAAAAGATGTGTCAGAGTTAAATTATAATGATTGCGCTGTTTTAATCGGCATGCTTAAAGCCCCAAACACTAATTCTCCTTTCTTATATCCCGATAAAGCTTTAAGAGCCCGCAACAGAGTTTTATACTCGTATTATACTTTTGATGGCATTGATGAAGCAACATACGATTCATTAATCAATGAAGATCTGGTAATTTCCCCACCAAAAGAAGAGTTAGGAATAGCACCATATTTTACGGAAACAATAAGGCAGTATATTTATGACCGGTATGGGGAGAATATGCTGTATTCAGGAGGATTAAAAGTATTTACATCGCTGGATGCCGGACTTCAGGAAGCAGCTGAGTTGGCTGTGGCAAAAAGGGTGGATTCTCTCCGGGCGCGTATAGAAAGAAGCTATAGTATTGATAATCCTCATTATACAGAAATAATTCCAGATACTGTTGATAATTTTGGCAATCCTGTCAGGGAATATCAAAAAGTTCAGGGGGCATTGCTTTCTATAGATAACAGTAATGGGGATATTTTAGCGATGGTCGGAGGGCGTTCATTTGAAGAAACAAAATTCAACCGTTCTATTCAGGCAGATTTACAACCCGGTTCAGCTTTTAAACCATTTATTTACACGGCTTGTATCGATAATGGTTTTAGAACAACAGATATCATAGACGATCTTCCCATTGTGCTTGATATTCCCGGAGCCGCTCAATGGCGACCGCACAATTTTGATGATACTTTTATGGGTCCAATTACACTCAGAGATGGAATCAGATTATCACGAAATCTTATTTCAATTCGGCTTATACTAAAGATTAATCCTGAACAGGCGATTTTCTATGCCAAGAGGCTTGGTATTACTGCGGATATAAAACCTAATCCTTCCCTTGCACTGGGAACATGCGAATTAAAGATGGTAGAGCTGGTCTCGGCCTTTTCCGTTTTCCCAAATAAGGGGATACATATCCCATATCGCATGATTCATAAAATTGTCGATCGCTATGGCCGAGTGGTTGAGGATAATTCTGCCATTGAAAAAGAAGAAGTCCTCTCGGAACAAACGGCTTATATCATGGTCAGTCTGATGCAGTCGGTTGTCAAAAACGGTACCGGAGCTCGTTCTCAATGGATGGGCTTCACCCGGCCGGCAGGAGGAAAAACAGGCACTTCCAACAATTTCTGTGATAATTGGTTTGTTGGTTATACACCACAAATTACTACCGGCGTTTGGGTTGGCTTTGATTCCAAATTATCTCTTGGGAAAAATCAAGATGGAGCCAAAAACGGGGTACCGGTCTGGACTGAATTTATGATGGCGGCTCATGATTCTTTGCCTGCTCTGGATTTTGAGGAACCCGAAGGCATAGTTCATCTGGATGTTTGTCTGGAATCAGGTGAAATTGCCACTGATCGTTGTATCGATGTCCGTAATGAAGTTTTTGTTGAAACCAATAAGCCGACAAGTACTTGTCATTTACACCCGTCAAAAGGATTGTATATAAATAATTCTAACCGGGGAGATAAAAACATTCCGGCAGACACTTCTGATGAACGCGTCCACTTCTAACTGGCAGAGCCAGATTTATTAATAACTTTTGTAGAGTTATATCAGATTCTGGGTTTCCAGAGATATTTATTCAGATCTATGCTGTCATCTCTTTTAAACTCGATTCCCTCTTCTTCAAGAATTGTTTTTTGTTCCTCATAACCTTCCCCCTGTTTTAATGAAATTTTACCTGAAGCATTTATTACTCTGTACCAGGGGAGTTTCTCTTTCCGCGATGAGGAATGTAAAACCCTTACAACCTGCCTGGCAGCTCGAGGACTACCCGCAAGAGTGGCAATCTGGCCATAAGTAGCCACTTTACCTTTGGGAATTTTCTTGATAACTTTGATAACATTTTGGTGAAAAGATGTTGTCATAAATATATATAAAACTACTATTATAAAATTGCAATATTTAATGAACTACTGATAGAATAGGTTGAATAATTTTCATTAAAATCAGTTATATTATCAGAATAGGAGGTGAATTATGTTATTCATCGAATTTTTCAATACCCGTATAAAGAGATTTAATATCTTTGATTTAAAGCTCGCTCAAGCTGCCGCTATTTTTTTTGTATTAGCCGTCGTTAAATTATTTCCTGATATTATGAAAATCGATATCTGGTGGTTTATCGCTTTGGTTGTGATATGTGCTATCCGACCGGTGTATATTATATTTATTAAGCGCTAAATTATTGATTGAAAAAGCCCTTGCCTTAACTGACATTTTAATGTAATTTCTTTCTCTATAAGACAGGCACTGCCTGCTCCGTCTGGCCGGAGTGGTGAAATTGGTAGACGCAGAGGACTCAAAATCCTCCGATGGCAACATCGTGCCGGTTCGATTCCGGCCTCCGGCATTTTTTAATTAAAATATGATAATTCATTAATAATAACCTAAAATTCAATAGATTAATGACCTCATTGTTTTCTCAATAAAAAGTATCAAGCAGCTTAATATAGCTGTGATTGCTTATTTGCATTGACCAAAAGGCAAAGAAGTTATATATTACTACCGATATACTTCATACGGTCTGGTCTGTAATATAAATATGAAGGTTAAATGATGAATTTAAAATTCTGGATTGTGTTTTTATCTATTTTGGTTTGCTTATTATCTACTGATTTATTTGCCCAGTGTGATGATCCTCTCGACAGTGGTGAGTGTGATACAATCGCTATTATACTCGATGTGGATACCACACAAATGATGGTCAAAGCTGAACTATATTTATATACTGACTATAATATTATATCTGGAACCGTTGGCTTTACATGGATCCACTCTTCAGCTGATATCCTTATGGATAGTGTTGTTATGGAGCCATTGGTAACAGATAATTTTCATATCTTTTTCACTTATGACAATAATGATATCAATTTAACAAATACTAATAAGCGGTTTTTGTTTGGTGGTCTTATAACCGATGATTCCAAAACGGGAGTCCCCGGTGATCCCACCGACAGAAGACTTTGGGCAACCTACTATTTTACTCTTCAAAGCTGGGGAGGAATGAATGTTGACTTAATTCAAATTGATACTCTTACTTTTGGCGGTTCTTCCGTTTATGTTTTTGTTGAAGGCACTCTTGAAAATCACCAGAGCCATTATAAAACTAAATTGGATCTGACTTATGCTTCTCCGAGTGATTATGATGTTGATAGCATTATCGATTATTTGGATAACTGTAGATTTATTTACAACCCTGATCAGAAAGATACTGATAATGACGGTATCGGTGATGCCTGCTGTTGTATTGATGAACGAGGCAATGCCGATGGGATCATAAATGGCGGTCTTTCAATTGATGTAGCCGATATTACCTTTTTGGTAAATTTTCTTTTTAAAGGGGGGATTGAACCGGGTTGTCCGGAAGAAGGAAATGTTGATGGTTTAGTTGTTGGTAGAAGCCTGCCGATTACTGTCGCAGATATTGTCTATCTGGTAAATTACTTATTTAAAGGGGGGGCTATTCCCCCAGACTGTCAATAAAAATAATCTTGACATTAGTTGTTTTTGTTTTTTTATTAAAATATTATACAATTTATACTTGCAACCTTTTTGATTATTTAACATTAGGAGTTTCAACCCTTAAATTGCTATCGAATTTAATCAAGCTTTCTTTGAGTCAGGAGTTAGATTAGCATGAAGGGTTTCAAAATTTTTAAATTGTCTCTTTTCGTAATATTTGTTTTTGCATTCCTTTCTTTGTTCAGTTCCCGAGCAATTGCTGATCCAGTCGAAGTGATATTAACAGTTATTGATACTTCTTTATCTCCCGGTGAAACAGAATCATTTATCAGTCTTTATCTGGATAACTATAATGACACTATTGCCGGATTTCAGTTTCAGCTAAAAACAGATCGACCGGATCTGGTCTCATTTAATTTTGATCACGATGGTTTTGATACTGCTAATACGCTGATTTCCGGGTTTGAATATGTACAGGCTCTTGATACTTCCGGTACAGGTGATCTCCTCTGGTTTCGTTGTATTGCCAATGCAAATCCCTTCGATAGTATTTTTACGACAGGAATTCCTCCCCAACAGGGCGGTTTAGTTGTTAAAATACCAGTTAATACTACTCCCTTTGCTGATACTTTAAGCAGCCTCACCTGTAATTTGGACATTATAAAGCCATTTGATTTTTCAGATCCATGGGGGCATTCGATTGGGGTAATTACGGATACACTTGTGGATACAATTTATTATCAATGTTCGCTATGGGATGCTGATTCTTGTCTGGAATGGATTATGGTTGATGGCCATAACGAAGAATATGATTCGGTCTATATTTATGAATATTTATCGGGGTATCTGGATACAACCGTTGTAGTACCTCTACATGGTTCGGTTACTTTAAATTCCCACTATATTAAATGCGATAATGATGGGGATGGAGATATAACGGTCGCGGATGCTGTCTGCTTTGTTAATTATCTGTTTAAAACGTGGAATCAGGAGTCATGCCCTTATGTCCCTTTGTGCTCCGAACCGGGGTCAATTCCCATTGTTAGTGATTTAGTTAAATTAGTCAACTACCTTTTCAAAGGTGGACCTCTTCCGTGATTAAAACTAAATATGTCTGCTAAAATATAAGTTTTATTAATAACTGAAAGACAAAACTATAAATATGTTCAGAAATGCGAATTTTGTGTTTGTTCTTGCATACATTTAAACTAATTTTGCATAAGACAACTTTATTATCAATAATAATACCACCTTAGACGATCTTCGTACTTAATAGCCTCACAATAAGTTTGATCTTCCCCCGGTTTGACAGACACGGAGTTAAGGTGTATCTTAGCCTTATG
>CAYPUP010000027.1:0-11981 GCA_964413795.1 uncultured Ignavibacteriales bacterium | reverse complement strand
ACAAAATTAACGCGTAGCGACGGGGCTTGTCTCCGTCGAATTATTCTCCTTTAAAAAGGTTTTTCAACACTCCCCTTGCTATGGGAATGTAGTTTGAAATAAAATCCGGTAAAGTATCACCAAAGATTTATGAACACACAGCAAGCTGTGTGGTACCCGTGTAATATATCATACTCTTAAAAGTCACATAAAGACCAAAAAAATCATAAATCCGACAAGGTCGGTGCTCAAGTTTTGCACAATTATTCCGATAAATTGAATGTGAAATTGTATCTTTAAACGCTTATAGGATTGAGCACTTTTATGAATATTGTTAAAAATTATTTTGTTATCATATCAATTCTCTTTCTAATTCCCATTCAGATTTTTGCTGTACCAGTAGAAAGAGAAGATTTCAAGGTCAACTCTGATAACGGCAACTATGAGCAGACTGATCCCCGCATTGCAGTCGCACCTGATGGCAGTTTTGTCATTGTCTGGATAGATAAAAGGGAAGGGGAGAACAACGTCTATCTCCAACGATATAATAGTGATTGTCTGCCTGATGGCGGGAATGTTAAGATAAACGATGATGTAACAACTTCGTGGCAGGCTCAACCGGCACTTGAGGTGGGTATTTCGGGTCAGTATGGAATAGTCTGGCAGGATTTCCGCACCGATGGCTACCCGTCTAATCCAGATATATTTTTTCAGCCTTTGGATAGTCTTTCGATTCCCATTGGCAATAATTTAAATATAACTCCTAGATATCAAAACTGGATGCGGGAGAATCCTGACATTTCACTCTCCGCGTGGGGAGCAGGAGTGGTTGTCTGGGCCGATTACCTGAATGGCAATTGGGATATATATGGTCAGTTGATTGGATCCGATGGAACTCTTATCGGGAGCAGTTTTAAAATCAATGATGATGCCGGTTCAAGCCAGCAGCATTCCCCTAAAGTTTCCACTTCAGCTCAGGGATGGTTTGTCGTGACCTGGTATGACAATCGCTCCGGTAATGATGATATTTTTATCCAGCGCTATGAAGACGATGGAACACCGATCGGTGTTAATGTGAAAATAAATACCGATGGTACAACCAAGCGTCAAACCTTACCTGATATCACAACTGATGGAGCGGGCAATTTTACCGTTGTATGGGTTGATTATAGAAATGGAAGTTACCCTGATAATCCGGATGTTTATGCTGCAAAATATAATAAAGACATGACCCCTCTAACCGGTAATATTAAACTCAATACCGACGGCACCGAGCGAGCCCAAAAATATCCGGCAATTTCAGCTGATAGAATGGGAAATGTCGGTCTTGTCTGGGCCGATTCAACCTCTGTCGCCTGGGAAATTGTAGGCCAGATGATAGATGTTGACGGGGTGGTAAGAGAAGTTGATTTCACGGCTAACTCTTCCGGTGACAGCACCAAGATAAAGCCGCAAATTGCTCTTTCCGGAACCCACCGTTATGTCACCTGGGTTGATCGTAGAAACGGCAATTATGATATCTTTGCTTCAATTACAAAATACAATGATCCCAAACTGATAATTTCACCCCTCTCATTGACCTTTGAAATGCAGCAGGGAAATGGAGTACCGGCAGCACAGTATGTATCGGTGGCTGATCTGGGCTATAACCGTCTTGGGTACAAAGTATTTTCGTACAACAACTGGATCAGTTGTAATCCATCTGCCGGGGAAACCCCTGATTCTTTTGCGGTAACGATAACCTCGGATACTCTCCCTTATGGCACCTACACCGGAGCCATTATGGTAATTGATACCATCAACCATGATTCAACAAATATTATTGCGGTACGGCTTGATGTTAAATCAGCGATTCTTAGTGTTACGCCGGATACTATCGAAGTCGTTGCTATGTATGGTATGGATACAACTTTATATCGGACAATTCATGCCGCTAATATCAATGCTGGTGAATTAAATTGTACAGCTCATTCCGATGCAGCCTGGATCAATATTCCAAACAGTTCGTTGACTACACCGGCAGATTTTATAGTAGAAATAAATCCAGTTTCATTATCGGCCGGCAATTATGACACCCTGGTAATAGTTGAAGCAGCCAATGCCCTGCACTCTCCCGACACAGTTGTCGTTATGCTGAGGGTCAGAAACGACATTCCCTTTATTACAGTAGATCCCGACAGTATTTTTTTGGCATCTAATTTACCTGCTGAGATAGACACCTTTATAACAATTCAAAATATAGGTGGTGGTGTTACCAATTGGACCGCAGTATCAGCCATCTCGTGGTTGTTGATTGATCGTATAACAGGTTCCGATAATGACACAATCAGATTATCAATTGACAATTCACAATTAACGCCCGGTGTCTGGAACAGTTATATTGATATCACTGACTCAAATGCGGTTAATATAAATAGCCGTTGTTATTTCCAGCTGGAATATATTGAAGATTTTGTGGATACGGTAAGAATCGAACCGGCCAATGTTTTTCCTGAAGAGGAGGGAGTCACAGCTATAAGCCTCAACCTGACATCAACAATTGAAAGTATTTTCCTTCCCATCCAATTTGATACTTTGGCTATCAAAGTTGACTCTTTAATATTCGGGGCAGGGCTCCCGTTGTATATGGAAAAACATACTCAGATTAATAATTCCACAGCTCAATTCACCCTTGAACTATCATCAATTGCTCCCGGAATTTTTATGACTGGAGGAAATTATTTATTAGCCGAGATGTTTTTTACTTCACGGAATATCAATATAACAACGGCCTTTGATACATTGTGTAATGACAGCCTATACCCATTTATTAAAACATCTTTAGGCAGCACAAGAACACCGGTGATAATTTCAGGACAAATAATAATAGGCGAACCTACCCCGGTGGAGGATTACACACCTGGTATATTACCGGAAAAAGTGGAATTGCATAATAATTATCCAAATCCCTTTAATTCCGGTACTAATATCCAATTTGAGCTGCCCCGGCGAGCTAATATCAGGTTGGACATTTACAATATTCTCGGACAAAGGATAAAAACCCTTATAAATAAACAATATTCGGCGGGACTGCATATTGTCTCCTGGGATGGGACAAACGAAAATAACTGGTCAGCCCCATCAGGGATTTATTTTTATCGCCTGTCAGGGGAAGATTTCGCGATTGTGAAAAAAATGATACTTTTACAGTAAAAACCTGCCTTTTTATCTAAAATATCAATCAAAAAACGAACATTTTCGTTCTGTCCCCGTAAATCTCTATAGTGAAAATACAAAATAACACCGGAGGTTAATGCCGATGATAAAACTCTTAGGGTTTTTCAGTTTAATAATGATTTTTGTGGCAGGGTCAGTATTGGCTGAAAATGACGGCCGAATTTATAGTAAAATTACTACCACCGATGGCGATATTCTGGAGGGATTAATCCGCTGGGATAAAAACGAGGGCAGCTGGGTTGATATTCTCAATGGAACCAAGGACCTATCGAATAAGAAATCTAAAAAATATTCAGAAACGGATCGCAGGAAGCAGAATAGGAACAAAGAGACATCAATTGAAATCTTTGGCATCTCTTTAGGTAAGACTTCCTCGTCAAACTGGACTTTGTTTAATTCTGCTCAGTCAGGGATCAGGTTCGGACATATAAAATCATTAGAACCAATTGGCGATGACCGTGCTTTGCTGGTTTTAAAATCCGGAGAAGAAGTGGAGCTTTTTGGCGGTTCAACTGATATAGGCAACGGCATCAGAGAAATCATCATTGAAGATGAGGAAGAGGGAGAAGTTGAGTTGTTATGGGACGACATTGAATTAATTGAATTTATGCCGGCTAATAATAATGATGAATCAATGTTCGGCGAGAGATTGTATGGAACTCTGACAACCCGCCGGGGCGATGAGTTTACCGGTTTTGTCTGCTGGGATGTCGATGAACTCTTTGGCACTGATATATTGGATGGCGATGAGGATGGGCGTGACCGGAAAATTAAATTCGGCAAAATAAAATCTATTGAACGCTATTCTTCAAACGGTGCTACCATTGTTCTTACCAGCGGAGATGAATTGCTTTTGAAAAATTCCAATGATATCGATGATGGCAACCGCGGAATTATTATCTCTGATCCTGGCTTTGGGCAGATCGTTATTATGTGGGATGATTTTGACAAACTTATATTTTCCGAAGCTCCGCACCAGGTAAAGTATAGTGATTTTGATGGCGGGCATCCGCTTATGGGGACGGTTTATTCCGAAGATGGCGAGAGTTATACCGGACAAATCCGATGGGATGATGATGAAGAATATTCCTGGGAAATTCTTGATGGTGATTATCATGATATCGAATTCGATATTGAATTTGGATTGATTAAGAAGATTGAAAAGAAATCCCAGCGCACTTCTATTATTACAACTCTGGATGGAAGAACTTTCAGGCTGAGAGGATCCAATGACGTAGACAGTGATAATAAGGGAATTTTTATTGAGACATCCGCTGATGATGAAGTTAAATTGGATTGGGATGAATTCAGCTATGTTGAATTCAAAAAATAAAAATTTCTCCTCCTCATTCTACCAAAAAAATCCCGGTGTTATTTTATTAGCACCGGGATTTTTAATATCAAATAATTATCTTCTGCTACTGCATTCCGGAAGTCCCTTTGGCTTCATTTAAAGCTTTGATGGTTTCTTCAGCGGTAGCCATCATCTGCTTTGGAACTCTGGCATTATTCTTAGCAATTTTAATAAACTGATTCCAGGCAGCAATATTAGAATCATAAGATTCTGGATCCTTTGACTGTATTGCTATGGCATAATTATAAGCGGCATTGTAATTTTTTGGACTTAGCTCCAGAACTTTTTTAAAGGAGCCAGCCGCATTGGCGAATTTTTCCTGACCCAAATATATGCTCCCAAGAGTCGAATGAGCTTGATAGTAGTCGGATTGCATTTCAAGTGACTTTTGAAGAGATGCTATTGCTTCGTTTTTTTTGCCTGTTTTATCATATGCGGCGCCAAGCAGATAAAATGAATAATTGTCCCCACCACCCTGTTTGTGGTAATCCTCTAAAAGATTAATTGTCTCAGCATATTTTCTTTGGCGAGAATAAACTTTAGCAAGATCTTTGTACAACTCTTTGTCGCTCTTGTCCATTTCAAATGCTTTTGTGAGAGCAGCTTCGGATTCGGTATAATGTTTTAGAACATACTCCACTCTTCCGAGATTGGAATAAGCTTCAGCCTTGGTCGCATCTCTCTCAGTCGCTTTCTTGAACATATCAAGAGCTTTTTCATAATCTTTTTCTTCAAATAAAATAACACCCAAATTGATACAGGGATCAGCATAATTTTTATCTTCAGAAATAGCAGCAGCATAAAAAGTTTTAGCTTCGTCAATCTTGCCTGCTTGTTTAGCCTTGATACCATTATTATAATGTTCTTTTGCAAGTTCGGGATCAGCAAAAACGCTCCCGGCCAATAAGAATAACAAAGCCAGGATTGATAATGAAAATGTCTTAATTTGGTACACTTTAATCATAGGGTCTCCCTTCAGTATTTAGATATTCTACAAAATAACTCTTATTCTGGTTCAAATGTTTATAGGTTTTTACGGAAATCCTCAAGAATTGCCTTTATTTTGGGGTATTTCAGGGCTAAAATTCTTGCCGCAAGAACAGCGGCATTCTTTGCCCCTGGGCTTCCAACTGCAACTGTTGCAACGGGTATACCGGGCGGCATTTGTACAATTGATAGAAGAGAATCCATACCGCCTAAAGCCGCTGGTAGAGGAACTCCAATTACTGGTAAATTTGAATAGGCCGCTGCCACTCCGGGTAAAGCAGCCGCTAAACCAGCCATTGCGATAATAATATCAAAACCCTCAGATTCTGCATTTGAGGCCAGCTCACCAGTTCTTGTGGGGTGTCTGTGGCCGAGGATATTTCCAAATGTGATTCTATACCTAATTTCTGCAGCTGTTTTTCGCATTTTTCCGCATATTCTGCATCAGATTTAGAACCTATGATTATCAATACTTTTGGCATATTGTCACCTGACCACTGTTTTTGGTTTTAGGGCTCTAAACCCAATATCACGACGATACATAGCCCCTTCAAATTTTATCTTATTTACACCTTGATAAGCCTTATTTAGAGCTAACTGGAGAGTTTTATCCATTCCCACCACACTCAATACCCGTCCACCACTGGTAACTATCTGATTCCCCTTTAACTCAGTACCCGCATGAAACACCTGTAATGAATTATTATTTATATTTTGAAGCCCGGCTATTTTCAGGCCGGTTTGATATTTGCCTGGGTAACCTTTGGAGGCCATTACAACGCAGGCGGCGGATTCATTTTTCCAGTCCAATTTCTGATATCCGGCTAGTTTTTGATTAACCACAGCTAACATTAATTCCAGGAGGTCAGTTTTAAGCAGAGGTAGTACTACCTGTGTTTCCGGGTCGCCAAATCGACAATTGTACTCCAGAACTTTTGGACCACTCTCTGTAATCATCAATCCGGCATATAAAACGCCTTTATAAGTAATCCCTTCCTGAAGGAGTCCATTGATAGTAGGTTTTAGTATATAGTCCATTATATGTTCATACATGGCGCTATCAATAATAGTTGTGGGACAATATGCCCCCATTCCTCCCGTATTTGGACCACGGTCGCCATCGAAGGCTTGCTTATGATCCTGGCTGGATAGCAGAGGGACTATGGTTTTGCCATCAGTAAAAGTCATGACTGAAACTTCTGATCCTTTAAGGAAAGACTCAATTATGATTCGGTTACCGGAGTCACCGAATATTTTCCTGATCATTATATTTTCAATTGTGGCAACGGCCTCTTTTAAATCATGAACAAGGAAGACCCCTTTGCCAGCCGCAAGACCATCAGCTTTAATAACTACCGGATATTCAACCGATTTACAAAATCCTATCGCCTCAGCCGAAGTAGAAAAGACTTTAAAGGCGGCGGTAGGAATATGGTATTTACGCATGAATTCTTTGGTAAATACTTTGCTCCCTTCAAGTTGTGACGCTTTTATATCAGGGCCGAATATTTTTAAACGCTTTTTCTGGAAAACATCGACTATTCCCTTTGTCAGAGGATCTTCAGGACCTACAACAGTTAATCCGATTTTATTCCGAATGGCAAAGTCCGCCAAGGCATTGATATCGTCAGCTTTGATATTTACACATTTTGCAACAATGTCAATCCCTCCATTACCCGGAGCACAAAAAACTTTATCCACTTTCCTGGATTTGCTCAATTTCCAGGCTAAAACATGTTCTCTTCCACCGGATCCGACAACTAATACTTTCATTCTTATCCTATATTTTTAATTCCTTAGCAAAGAATATTAAATAACCACAATTCAACCGGATTTCAAGCTGTTTTTTAGATCATTTTCCTGGTTTTCATAAAAAAAGGCTGACCAAATGGCCAGCCTTCTTTATTTATACGGCTAAATCATCCTTCGGGAACGGAGAAAGCGTCAGCCGGTAGTTCAACATTAATTAAATATTCGGAGATTTTTTCTTCGGATACTTTTTGCCCATCCATTGAGCTGACAGTATTAAAAGGTATTTTAACACCATCAACATCACGGAAATCAGATATTATCTCTTCAATGGTTCCTTCACCACCTGGAGTTTGACCCCAGTATGATTTACTGTGCAGCATATTTGTGGTTTTATTAAAACCTAAGGTGCACATCTTTTTATTGTTTTTATCAAGAATGATAACAATGTCAACTTCAGTACCGCCGATTGTTCCGGTTCCATTGTAAACTGCTTTATAATATGGGTCATCGGAGGCCATCAATAACCGAAGCGTGTTCCTGTTCTGATCTTCATCATCCTCCATCAATTGCTCTTCAGTCATTGGATCAATCTGCTGAGTAGCCATATTTGTCTGCCAGCCGGCATTGCCGTTACGGATCGAGTACATGGTCATGCCCATAATACTGACAATTGATTTTGATTTATCAGGGAAAGCCACATATGATTCCTGCTGCATGGGCATTTCCCGACCACCCATAGAGAGGATAAGAGTGGTTTTTTTTGATACTGATTTAATTTTGTTAAAAGCATCAACACCACCCATTGCCGCTACAGCTTTATTTAGAACATCAGTTCCTTTGGCAATGATTTCATCATTGATTTCCAAACTGGACTCTTCCTCTCCAGTGGGGATGGTAATATCAACATCAGTAACATTTCCCAAACCAAGCTGGTTGAGCGGTATTTCAAAATCTTCCCCTTTACCAACAACTACGATATTGAGCGCATCGGGACGGAGGTTGTTTTTGGCTGCCGTAAGGACATCTTCGGGAGTTACTTTCTCGACTTTTTCCTTTTCCTGGGCGAGGAAATCCTCAGGTAAACCATAGAAATCATAAGTCATAAGACGGTTAACGATTTCACGCTTGGAATCGAAATTAAAGACAAACGAGTTTAAGTAACCGTCCTTACCAGCTTCCATTTCATCTTCAGTTGGCGGGTTGGTCTGCATATCCTTAATTACTTTAATGATTTCACGGATAGCCTTGGCCGTTGTTTCCGATTTGGTCGAGGCAAAAGCGTAGAAAATACCCGGGTATGAAATATTAGCAGTGTAAACTCCAAAAGTAGCGTAAGCCAGTCCTTCTTTGGAGCGAACCTGATTAAACATTCTGGAGCCAAATGAACCGCCGAAAATATTATTCATGACAATACGGGCGGGGTAATCGGGATCAGTAGTTAATCCGCCGATATGACCCATCAGAATATTTGTCTGATTGACATCAGCTTTGTTTACATAAAATACTTCATTATTGAATTTATAATCTACATTTGGGAGAGGAGGGACAGGATCACCGTCATTAACCCAGTCGCCGAAATATTTTTTAACTTTTTCAATCAATGCCTCTCTGTCAAAATCACCCCAGAAAGCCAATTGTACATTTTGAGGTTTAAAATATTTGGCGTGGAAAACTACCAGGTCCTGCCGTTCGATGGCATTAATTGTTTTGTATTCAGTATGCCGGGCAAAAGGAGATTCGGCACCATAGATAACTTTGCGATATTCGCGGAGAGCGATCTGCATCGGATCGTCATTTCGACGTGAGATGCCTGATCTTTCCTGAACTTTAGCCAGATCGATTTTGTCCTGATCAAAAACCGGACGGCGAAGAACTTCAGCTAAAACTTCAAGTCCCAGGTCGGTGTAATCGCTGAGGACATTGACATTAGCACCGCCGGAGGTGGCGCTGATAAAAGTTTCAACCGACCCACCAATGGCTTCCAATGCTTCATCGATTTCATCGCCGGTCCATTTTGAGGTTCCACCGGTTCTGAGTACGGCGCCGCATATTGATGCCAGACCGATTTTATCGAGCGGTTCAAGATAACCACCGCAATTAATGCGAGCTGAACTCTCAAAAACAGGAAGGCTTTTATCAGGCAGTAAATAAATACGAAGGCCATTATCCAATGTGATTTTTTCTACCTGCGGAACTGCAAGTTTATTTAGTTCCGGGTATTTTAATTTGTCAACATCCTGAGCTAAACCGCTGCTAACGGTTAAGCCAAATACGAACGTCAACGCTATTAGCATAAACATAATTTTGCGTATCATAGTATTAAACTCCCCATTAGTTTTTTTCAGTAACAAGCATAGCTACGTTGCGGTTTTTATCAGTCATATATTCATTAGCAACCCGCTCAATATCCTGAGCCGTAACTTTATTGATTCGATCCAGTTCACGGAACATCTCGCGCCAGTTGCCCCACCTGGTTTGATAGGCGGCTAACTGGAAGGCAATGCCATTATTGTCATCCAACTGATTAATAAAATTAGCTTTGGCGCGAGCTTTGATTTTTTCAACTTCTTCAGCAGGGATTAGTTCCATCCGAAGTTTATCAACCTGGGCGAAAATTTCCTTCTCAAGCTCTTCATTACCGTGTTCGGCTGCAGCCATAGCATAGACAGCAATCATTGTCGGATATTTATCACCGGGAAAACCAGTAAAGGCGCCGACATTCATAGCCGCCTTTTTCTCTTTAATCAAATCCTTATATAACAATGACGTCCGTCCCTGGCCAAGATAATCAGCCAATGCATCAAGAGCCGGACGATCCGGGTGAGTAGCATCTGGGACGTGCCAGCCTACAATATAAAAAGGTTGTGCCGGATCTTCCATGACCAGACGGCGTTCTGCATTCTGTTCCGGTTCCACTGTGGAAACTCGCTTGGGTGCCGGACGATAGGGGATACGTCCCCAATATTCATCAGCCATCTTCATGACATCTTTTGTATTAACATCCCCCACTATGGCAACGACCAGATTGGACGGTGTGTAATATTTGTCGAAAAATACTTTTGCTTCTTCGCGTGAGTAATACTGAATATCGGACATGTGGCCTATTCCAGGAACTCCATAAGGATGTGCTTTGAATGACAAGCACAGGAACTCTTCGATAAGTTTTCCGATCGGGCTGGATTCGGTTCTCATCCGGCGTTCTTCGGCCACAACGTCACGTTCCTTGTACATCTCTCTTAAAACCGGATTAAGAAATCTTTCCGATTCAAGAGCCATCCAAAGTTCGACTTTATTGGATGGAAGGCTGAAGAAATATACGGTTTCATCGGAAGAGGTAAAAGCATTCAGCCCAACCCCTCCTTCGCGCTCAATAACATTACCAAACTTGTTGGGTTCCACCAGCTCATAGGAAGCTTCACGGGCAGCTTCGTAATCTTTGGTAAGGCTTTGAATTTTCAGAGTATCGGCAAAGCGGCCTTTATTGCGTTCATCTCTCAATTGCATAAAAATAGAATCTTCAACAGCAATTAATTCCAGTTCTTTGTCAATATCTTTTGAGCCCAGACTTTTAGTTCCTTTAAAAGCCATATGCTCAAACATATGAGCCAATCCGGTATAACCCTTGGGATCATCGACCGAGCCGACATTGGAATAAGTCACAAAGGAGACTACCGGAGCCTCATGGCGTTCCATCACCAGGACTTTGAGACCGTTTTTCAAGGTATGCTCGGTGACAGCATTTTCCAGCTCTGAAAAATCAAAAGCGGAAATGGCGGCAGTCAATCCCAGCATCAGACAGACCAGCATCAATACCGATCTGGCGCTTGCATTTCTCATGTTTTCCTCCAATAAATGATAAAAATGTAGTTATCTGTATCTCTGCGAATTAACAAGCTAAGCGATGCCATGTCAAGCCCTTACTGTAGAAGGGTGTAAATGTGTATAATTAAACACATAATAAGAATAATTTGAGAATTTAATGTTAACTCCTCATTCCTGATATTTACAGTATTATAATATTGTTGTTCTTTTTGTTACGAAAGGGAATAGAAAAGGGTTGGTAAATCAAAAGATTTAATGAAAAATGTCGAAATCGTAGGGATTTTGACTTACAAAATTGGGTAAATAAAACACTTCGAAAATTCTTGTTATTGATCTTCCCCCGCAAAAACGGACAGTCAGTTAAGTCAAGTAGGTCGAAAGTCTTGACTTTCGACACAGGCGTTGCCTGTTTTTCCCCCGCCCTCTAATTAGAACTTATTTAAAAACAATTGATATTGGTATAAACGTCTATTGTAACAGTACCAGCACTCAAATAAACCAAAGAGGATCATTACTGGGGAGTAAGGATATAATGAGGGAGGTTTCGACAATAATTTAGTTCACCATACTCCACTCCAAAAATTAATGATTCCATACCCCCAAATTATTACTATAATATCCATTCTCATTAAATTTTGTGCACAGATGAAAATCTTCATTATAGAATCTAAGAATATTGATCATATGGTAGATTAAACATATTTGACAATGAATTCAATATAATTGTCGAAACCTGCCTTCGGCACCCCTTCGGGGCAGGGGTTTCGACCTACTTGGCTATAATTATAAAATCCATCAAATGCAACGTCTCACACTTACCACCATGAAATCAGTTTTGGCTTAAATGTGTGGGGCATGTTGTCGTTTTTAG
>CAYPUP010000026.1:0-12072 GCA_964413795.1 uncultured Ignavibacteriales bacterium | reverse complement strand
AAACCTCTAAAGGGGGCTAATGTCACCCTGAATAGTATTAGTAAGACTGAAACTGATTCTTCTGGAATTTTTATTTTTGAAGCGATACCTGCCGGGTTATATCGTCTGGAAGTTAGTTTTATAGGTTACTCGCCTGTTACCGTTGATAAGCTCTGTGTTACGGAAGATACAATTATTAATATCACTTTGGAACTGTTGGTTAACCCTGTAGAAAGTGATGATATTATAGTATCCGGTAAGTATAATCGTGACCCTTTGCGCACTACAATTAACTCGACAACAATAAAACCGAAAACCATTACTGATCTGCCGGGCTCATTTGGTGATATCACCAGGGCAATTTCCAATAACATCAGCCTGTCCAAAATTGATGACCGCTATAACAGCATGAACGTTCGAGGGGGATCGGCTATCGAAAACGGCTACTATATCGATAACATAGAAATTTCAAATATGAACCATTTCCCATCGCAGGGATCAGGCAACGGGCCTCTGGGATTTTTAAGAGCTGATCTTATCGATGATGTCGTTTTTCATACCGGCGGCTTTCCATTGCAGTACGGCAATAAATTGTCATCGATTATGGATATTAAAATACGTCAAGGGAGGAATGACGGATTTCATTTAAACGGGAAATTGGACCTGACCGGTGTCAGCGCCACTTTGGAGGGTGGGCTAAAAAATAAAAAAGGAAACTGGATTGCATCATCCAGGAAAGGTTTCCTGGGTGATCTTGTGGATTTTGATGGGAACTTCGATTATTTTGATTTTGAAGGAAGGGGAGAATATCAATTTTCTCCGAAATCAAATATATCTATTCTCGTATTAGGCGGTCAGGGTAGTTTTGATTTATCCAAATCCGAATCTATAACTGCTGCAGGAGCATTCTATGGTCTGTTTAGTTATAAAACCGGATTAGCAGGAACTAATTGGATTTATAGATGGTCAGAAAAATCTTATTCCCAAACCTCGATTGCTTATTCCAAAGCATCCTGGAAAAATGACAATGATTTTGTGGCAAATAATAATCAATTACTTGAAAATCAATCAAATGAAGATAAGATTAAAATTCGCCACAATAGCCTTATTTCGATATGCAATATCGCCGACATCTCCTTTGGCTTTGATTTCGATTATAACAACTTTAAATACGACTATGTCATAGGTGCCTTTTCAAGTTCTCAGGGATATTACGGTAGCGAGGTTGATGTTTATGTGAATGAATCTCTTTTGAATAGCGGAGCTTTCCTGAATCTCTCAAAAATATTCTTCAAAAAGATGACTATTGATTTCGGATTAAGGATGGATCATTCGGAATTAAACAATGAAACTCAATTTTCACCTCGTGGAGGGATAAGTTATATTTTAAATGCTCATCATAGATTCTATTCGGTGGTTGGATCTTATAAACAAGACCTTCCCTTGATGTTAGTCTATCAAAATCCAAATAACAAGGATCTTGAAAATCCCAAAGCACTTCATTTTGTTCTTGGATGGAAATCATTCTACAAGAATTTCGGAAGCTTGACTGTTGAGTATTATGAAAAAAAGTATTCTGAGATGCCTATGGACAGGGGAAATCCTCAGGCGTTTATTTTAGATGAACTGGTATGGAACTACGGCTTTATGGCGGGACATAAATATCTTGTCAGCACCGGTGAAGCTTACTCAAAGGGTGTAGAAATTTCCGGCGAGGCTTTTATTTCTCAAAAAATTACTACTCAGTTTGGGCTGGCCTTATTCAGATCAAGGTATCTGGATCTAACAGGCAATTGGCGGGACAGAGTTGGTGATAATAAAATCCTAATCAATTTATTAATAAATTATCGACCAACCAAAAGCTGGACTCTTAATGCTAACTGGGTTTTTGCCGGCGGAATACCCTACACGCCGATTTATCATTATTACAATATGTTGGTGTATCGATCACAGGATATTAATCGGGGGCGTTTGCCGGATTACCATGTCTTGAATATGAAAGGGACTAAAACATTCTCAATTGGAAAATCTTCTTTAAGCCTTTATATAGAATTATTAAATATTTACGATAGGAATAATTATTCTGCTTATAATTCCAATGCAGATGAATACGATCGAGACGGAGATAAGCAGCTTCCCTTCCTCCCGATAATCGGGATAGAATACTCCTTTTAACTTTCAGTTAAAGCAATTCTCTTGATTTATCATTTTAAAAATGTCATTTTGAATTATGTTAAAAAATCTAAAAGATAATTACCGCCTTTCATTCATATATTTTCTGATTGCATTTATAATTTTTGAGTCGATTATAATAATTGTCGGAGATCTGGGTAGAGAACCCTGGGGGGATGAACATCATTTTGTCGAGACGGTTAAACAATTCGGAACCGATTTCAGTATAGAGATGCTTTCCCACTACAATGAAATGTCCGGACCGCTGCCATTTATAATTTATTCACTCTGGGGTAGAGCTTTTGGGTTTGAATTACTTATCTTAAGATTGCTCTCGATTTTGATTGCGTTGGTATCTTATACTATCTTCCATCGATTGTTATATTTCACATTTAAAAATGGCCTTGCAGCATTATTCGCTACACTATTTTTGATGATTCAACCCTACATGATTGGTTTTTCGATTTTTGTCTTCACCGATGGCATCACCATTCTATTTGTACTCTCAGCACTTTATGGAGTATATAAAAATAATATGCATATATACGGCCTGGCTATGATGGCGGCTTTAGTCTCAAGGCAATTTGCAATGTTCTTTCTTATAGCATCGGCATTCTATTTCATTTTAAAGGGAATTTCTGATAATAAAAAAATGCTTATGGCATCAGGGTTGGCCATTGTTCCATTAGCAGGGCTGATCTTTCTATGGAGCGGGCTTAGCCCTGACAACGCCTGGCGAGTTATGTATCTGGAGAATGGTTTTACTTTTCATTTTAACTATCTCGTGTTGTATGTCTGTCTTATGTTCGTCTACCTGCTTCCTTTTGTAATTTGGAATTGGAAAAAGATTTATTATAAAAAATTTACTGTAATCGCCTCTGTGATACTATCATTTATGTATTGGTTTTTCCCGGTCGGTCCCTCAAAATATGATCTCGCCAATAATACCCAAACCGTGGGTTTATTTAATAAATTATTGGTTTGGGTAAATCCAGCCGAATGGTTTGATCAGGCTGTATTCTATATTTGCTTTATGCTGGGCTTGCCGGTATTAATTACTATTGTCTCCTCAATATGGAGTAAAGTAAAACAAAAAAATGTAGATTTTGCACTGCTGCTTGATTTATCAGTTGTCAGTTTTCTGGTAATTTTACCCTTTTCCTATCTGGGCTGGGAGAAATATTTTGTACCTTTGGTGCCAATATTAATTTTAAGATTATTGTTATTGAATAGAGGATCAGTTAAATATTAAACTAAATATCCTAATTACCATCTATAGATGGATCGGGCCGTCACCATCACCGCGGTTAAAATGTATCTTCCTGAAATCAGGGTCAGTTTCTCTTATTTTCGAAGTTAGCTCTTTTGATAAAGCTAAAATAAAATTTGATGGTCCCTTCAAAAAACCGCTGTCTGACAGAGCCGCACACCACCAGCTATGGGATTGGTTGGAAATTATTATGTCAACGTTTCGCTTTACCAGGAAGTTTACAGCGGCAGCAATTACAATTTTGGCTTGTTCCGGTTTAGCCAGACAGTCGGCGATTGTACCGACTCTCAAATTACCAAAATACTTATTGTCTTCCATTTTTGTATCAAGAAGCACTGCCCAACCTGATAAGCTATTATTAGCGTCTGAAATAATTAGTCTGTAAAAGCGTTTGTCTTCAGGCGGATAGAGAATATTTAAAACTTCTTGTGATCTTTGAGCTAACAGGGAGTACTCTTTGCTGCAGTCAGTGCAAAGCTTATCAGTTCGTTCGTCGAATAAAGGGGCTGTTTCAATTTTATAATCTGTAATAGAGGTATGTCTTTTATTCAGCGACCATTGCCATAGTTTAATTCCGGCGGTACCCAAACCTGTAGCTGCAGCAATATTGCAAAGTGAGCCAGGCAGCGGTTGGCGATGAAGGAAGGGCATCTCTTTCAAAAATATCCGGGGATGGCAAGCTTTGAAATAGAAGGGTACTTTTTGTACTCTCCAACCCATCGCCGAAAGAAGTTGAGGTAATTGTTTATCCAAACCTCCCATACCGAGGGAATAAAGCAGGCTCTGTTTTTTCATAACATCTGACAACATCTGGATTCCCAGCATATTGTATTTTTTATCAATTGTTCCTTCCGAGAGAGGGAGTTGGTAATTGCCTACGACTGTAATATTATTATTTAAAATATAATTCTGTTGTTTAAGAATATATCCCCCGCGGACGATACTATCATTCTCGATCGCCAGATAATAATCCCGGTAGATAGCCCTTTCCTTATAGTAGGGTAAAAGTGGGGATTGATTCGATTCAGGGAATTGGAAATTAATTCCCTTAGCTTTCAATCGAATGTTAAAGTCTTTAACCAAAGCAATATGATTATCTGAATATGGAATAATCTTGATGGGCATAATCTTATTACGATCTTCCCGTCAGAAATTTATGTTTTAGCCATTTTCTTTCCAGTCGGGTGCGCTCATTATCAGTAATAACATGGCTGCCATTGTTTTTTTTCAGGTAATCAAGCAAAGTGGAAACAGGTACAAACCATCCGTTCTTTTTGCGCAACAGCTTCATGAGTTTAACAAACCGGTTATTAAGGTTTTTGTTTTCATAAAATCCGCAGCCGAAATGGGTGTACATGATGCAAGCTCCCCCTTCGCTCTCCAGCCGGTCAAGATTTTCCTCGGAAATAGTCTTATTAAATGAATTAATCTCCGATCCTTCGGAGGAGGAGAACCAGAAATTTACATATGGGCGCTGCAGATCATGATAGGGCATAAAAGGGCATTCAGCTAAAGTATTAATGTTTGCGAATACAAAGTTGCGTACATAGGTTATTTTCCCCTGGCATAGGTCTCCCCAGAAATAAGGATCATCTTTGATATGCCCTTTATAGCGGTTGTTGAACCTCATCCGGGTCATTAAATTATAAGCTATTCGATTAACTCCTCCAAGACGGGCGCTTCCCCAATACATATTCTCGATACATTCACTATGATTAGCCATAGCTGAAGGAGGAGAACCGAATATTTCTTCAAATTTATTGAGGCCTCTGATAGTATCAGCGCGAACAGAGCTATGGTAGGTAGCCATGTGATAGCCTATTTCAAAACCCGCCCTTTTTAAATCCAGAAGCATTTCAACATAGTCTTTATCTTCGCAGGTTATGCCGCCGCAGTGGGGTTTCTGCTCTCCTTTAAGAGGCCAAACTGATTTGGTAATACGAAAACCATGTTCAGACAGGAAATCGTAAACAGGGCGAATATTTTCCAATGTAGCATTATCGGTGTCATCGAATATCGTAAAAGCAAATTTTTTCCCTTCCGGCCACACAATATTTTTTGATGAATTGTTCATTGGCATAAGAGTTTTACTTTGATTGAAGAGTTATACAATCGGGTAATGGATATGTCTTATTGAGTAACCAGGTATAGGAATTGTCATTTGAATCAAATATAAAGCCTGATTTATCAAAAAAATCCAAACAGGGTTTATTTTTTTCAGTTTTGACAGGTATAGCGGTAACTTTTATCAAGCCCTGGGATTGAGCAAAATCAGTAATAATATGAAGCATCGTTTCTTCTATCTTGCGTCCCATTACCCGGCAGCTTAGAATAAAATCGACTATTTGAGCTTCCTGATTTTTTATCTCACAACTGACAATGCCGGTCAATCCGGAATCACCGAATTTATCGGCGACGCGTAAAACCCACAATCTGTTTTGTTTTAGTTCTGCCCATTTCAACAGTTCTGTTTCCGTAAGCCTTCTGGTGGTCAGGTTCATCTGATTGGTTTTATTCAAAAGCTGGGTTGTTCTTTCAAGATTGATTTTGTTCAGGGATTCCACCTGAGTTATTATTTCAAGACTTTTTAACCAATCTTCAATCGAGGTCAGGGCGTGTTTGAGATTTTTTCTCTTATGTTCAGCATTGTACATATTTGTTCGGTCAGCATCTTCGTCTGTATGTACAGGTTTATCAAAGCAATTTAAGGATAGCAGGCTGGAAGCAGACAACATTGGATCATCGGGCCAGTCCGGTACAAATATTTCGGGCAGTGCCGCTCGCACTCTGTCTCTTTCAACCGGGTTATCATCGATAAAAACAATAGACTGCAGGCCAAGGTTTAACTCATCGGCCAATTCGCAAATGTTTTGAGCTTTATCATGCCAATTAATTTTCCACCCGACAAAATCATCGAGGGCTATTTTCATTTCGGGATGCTTATTGATTGCTTCAAGAGCCGTCGATTCGTTATTTTTACTTACAATCCCCAATAATACCCCTCTTTTAATCATAGACTTTAATGACAATTGATAGTCAACATATGCTTCACCAACAGGATCATGGCCGCCCAAAATAAGATTTTGATACCCGCATTCACCGATAATTCCTCCCCAAAGAGTATCATCAAGATCGGTAATAATCATTTTTCTCGATTCCCCCAGAATCCCTCTCAGGGCTGCTTTAATATCAGCGGCCGCCTCCTGAAAGACAGTATTGTTAAAAGGGATTTTTCCCATATACCAGAGTTTGGGATTACAGGCAAATTTACCTGCCTGGAATATCCACCGCTGGGTGTTCAACATAAAAATATTGGGAGCTGATGATAACATTTCTGACAATCTCAGGTTCATTTGCATCAATATATTTTCCAGCCCTGAAACCGGATTCATGTTGGTTAGACCAAGACCGCGATGAAAGGTTGGGATTGTCCAGGAGGGTATCAATATGATTTTATGCTGGCTTGCGAGGCGGAGTATCAAAGAAGCAAATTTATCTACTTCTTCCAGCAAATCCTTAATGGCTATTTTTTCATATTCCATTACGTTCTGGTATGACTTGATAATCTTCTCAGGTTTTGTCCAAATTATCACACATTCAGGATTTGGCTTCCAACAGGGTAATGATTTATCAAGCAGGGTGAGTATGACTTGGTCAAATGGAGCAGATCGGGTATCCATAAGAGGGAGATTGGCATCATTGGCAAGAATGCCTGACAAATTATCGAGGGTAAAATCTGACACAAGCAAACATTTTATAATATTATCAGCCACTATTCGTCTCTTCAATTTTATTTGTTATATAGTTGATAAGTGAACCAACCGTCAGTGATTCATTACCACTATTATTAAAGAAATCAAAATTAGTCAGAGCTACTGACCTGTTGAATATCTCATCAATTTTTTCTTCGACGGAGATAATAAAAGTGACTAATCCTAAAGAGTCGAGTTTTGAAGAAGACCCAACAAGAACTGTATCTAATGATTTATCAATAAGTTGCGATGAATTTCTTTGTCGATTCAAATTTGTGATTGCATCAAAAACCAAATTGGTTGTGTTCTCATATATGGTCATAAAGGTACATCCGGTTTTATAATTCTAACAAGGGAATTTATATAATCAGGAAACGATTGTCAGGTATAAAGTTAAATTGTGTATATTTTATTTAAATTAATGGGATAACAAATAAAGGAATTTATTGCTATAGATTTTCAAATAGATTATACTCCTGTACCTTAAAAATTTAGATAACGAAGCAACTTATGGGTATTAGACAAATTCTTGAAGACAAATTATTTCCTTTTGTAATAAAACCGGGGCGTTATGTCGGCGGCGAGCCGGGTCAAATTATCAAAGACCAGACTAACCGGCTTAAATATGCCCATGCCTTTCCTGATAAATATGAAATCGGTCAGGCATATATGGGGCTGCAGACTCTTTATACTGTTGTCAATCGGGACGACCGATTTTTATGTGAAAGAGTCTTTGCGGTTGACCATGACGCCGAAAAAATAATGCGGCAAAAAGAGATTCCTCTTTTTTCTCTGGAATCCTCCACACCTATAAATGAATTCGATGCCGTCGGGTTTACCCTCTCCTATGAGATGGTCTATACCAACATGCTCAATATGATTGACATGTCAGGTATTCCCCTTAAATCAAAGGATAGAAGTGATTCTCATCCTCTGATATTTGCCGGCGGACCGGCTGTTTATAATCCGGAACCGATTGCTGATTTTGTGGACTGCTTTTTTATCGGGGATGCCGAAGAGGGCTTGATAGAGCTACTCAGCATTTTGCATGAAAAAAAAGGTTTATCACGAGTTGAAAAACTGGAAGCTATCTGCAAAAATGTAGAATCGGTTTATATTCCTCGCTTCTATGATCGTAATAGACAGCCTATAAATGATTTTGCTCCGGCAGAAATAAAAGCCCGGGTTATGAAAGAACTCAAACCTGAGTTTTATCCCGATAATCCGATTGTACCTCTGATAGAGATTTCCCAGGGACATTTAAGTATTGAGATTATGCGGGGATGCCCTCAGGGTTGTCGTTTTTGCCAGGCTAGTCCGATGTATAAGCCGGTAAGGATTCGATCAGTTGAGGATATTCTCAGGCAGGTAGAAATCCAAACAAACAATACCGGGCATGACAGCATTTCGCTTCTCTCTCTTTCCACCTCGGATTACCCGGAAATTGAAAGACTGGCGACTACTCTGGCTCGAAGATTGGAAAAGCAAAAAACATCGATCTCGGTACCATCTCTTCGCCCCGGAACAATTTCACCAAAACTTTTGGAGGCTGTTAAAAAAATTCGCAAAGCTGGTTTGACCATTGCTCCTGAAGCCGGCACCGAACGGATGCGCCAGTTTATTCGCAAAGACGTTACCGATGCCGCCATT
Source organism: uncultured Ignavibacteriales bacterium (assembly GCA_964413795.1). GTDB lineage: Bacteria > Zixibacteria > MSB-5A5 > GN15 > FEB-12 > DAOWMZ01. The sequence continues at coordinate 3,249 of CAYPUP010000026.1, read as the reverse complement.
TTTGATACCGTCGATATGGCTTTCAGAAAAGGATGGACTGGGATAAAGCTCTATTTCATGATAGGACTTCCAACTGAAACCGAAGAGGATCTTCAGGGAATTGCGGATATCATCAACGAAATCTATGAGATTGGAAGAAAATATCCCGGTAAAAAAACTGTCAATGTCACCCTGTCCCCCTTTGTCGCCCAACCGCATACTCCTTTCCAGTGGGATGCTGTTCCCAATATTGATGAAATATTAGAGAAATTGAAGTTCATTAAGAAAAGAGTCCAGAACCGGAATATTAATTTAAAGCATACCATGTGTGAAAATTCCGTACTGCAGGCTGTATTGGGAAGAGGGGGAAGAGAACTGGGACAGGTTATAGAAGCCATGTTTAATAATGGAACCAGATTTGATGGCTGGTCAGAAGATTTTAACCCTGATTTATGGTTCAGTGTAATTAAAGAGCATGGGCTCGAAGTTGATGATTATCTAAAAGCTATTCCGTTCAGTGCCGACCTTCCCTGGTCTCATATCAAAAAAGGACCATCAGCAGAACATCTGTACAAAGAGAGAGAACGGACCTCGACCCAGATGCAGAAATATGTTCCCTTTGAAAATGATGATGAAAACGGGAATTCATTTGAAGGATCAATGGAATTTGGCCGGAGCAAGAAGAAAGTTGCCTCGCAAAATGTTTCTGCCCCGACCAAAAACAGGCTTCGCCTGAAATGGGGGAGAGATGACCGTTATAAGTTTATGTCCCACCTTGATAATTTACGCGCTCTGGAAAAGTCTATTCGCCGCTCAAGAATTCCAATCGCTTATAGCCAGGGTTATAATCCGAGTATGAAACTCTCGTTTGGACCGCCATTATCGGTAGGGATTACGTCCGAAGCAGAATATATGGATATAACCTTAGATACCAATGTTAGGCCATATATGATTGAAAACCTTCAGAAAGCCATACCTGAAGGTATGAAAATTTATGAAGCCCGAAATGTAATAGGCAAAGCAATTTCCCTGACTTCCCGGCTAAATCGAGCGGTTTATACTCTAAACCTTGAAAAAGAAACCCCATTTGCCGATTTAAATAATAAGATTAAGGGTGTTCTGGATTCTAAAGTTTTAGAATTGGAAAGGGTGGGGAAAAACAAAACAGCTCTGGTTGATATCCGCCCGGCAATTTATGAGCTTCTGGTTGAGGGGGATATTTTGAAAATAACTCTTGGTTTGGGAGAAGGCGGTTATGTTCGCCCGACAGAAATCCTGGAGCAGCTTTTTGAGAAAGAGATTGTACCGGTGCTGGCTAACAGGCTTCACCGGAAAGAATTGTATCATATTGATGATCATGGCAGTAAAATAGACCCGATGGAATTGTAGCTTTTCATGAACGAAGACGGAACAAAAAAAACATCCAGAAGATATGATCCGGTAAGAGCATCGGCAATTGAGATCCTCCTGTTGATTGAAAATGGCGAGGCAACCGATACAGCTGTCAACAAAGTTCTGTCTGATAAAAAATTCAGATCTATCGACAAGCGCTTTCTTTTGCAGTTAGTCAATGGAACAACCAAAATGCGGCGTCGCCTGGATCATGAAATTAAATTTTATCTGGCTCGGCCATCGATGAAACTTACTCCCCGATTAACCAATATTTTAAGGTTAGGATTTTTCCAGCTTCATTTTACCGACAGAATTCCCGCTGCTGCCGCTGTATCAGAATCTGTAAATTTGGCCCTGTATATGACTGACCGTGCAAGAGCAAATCTGGTTAACGCCGTAATGCGTTCAGCTCTGCGCGAACCGGAAAAGGTAGTCTTCGTAAACAAACATGAAGATCCGGTTAAACATCTCGGTGATTTTTACAGTTTCCCTGATTTTATTGTTCAATATGCTATCAGTGAATTCGGGATTGAAAGAACAGAACAAATGCTGAGCTCATTTAATGCTCCACCCCAGGTGACATATCGCGTAAATTTCCTGAAAACAAAACCGGACGAAGTGGCCAACCTGCTTCAGAAAAATAACATAGAATTTTCGTACGGGAAATATCTCCCGGAATTTATTCATATCAAGGAGAGCGGCCTTCCACTGCAGAGCGAACTTATCGATACGGGGAAAGTTTTTATTCAGGATGAGTCCTCCGGTTTGCCAGTCAGACTTCTCAATCCCAGGCCAGGGATGAACATGGTTGATTTGACCTCTGCTCCCGGTGGAAAAGCAACTTATGCTGCTATCAGAATGCGCAATAAGGGACGCGTGACAGCAGTGGATAAATCGCAATTACGCCTGCAGCTCGTGCAGGAAAATGCCCTGCGTCTGGGTATTAAAATTATCTCTCCGGTTGTGTGCGATATGCTTCTTTTTGAAGGCGGGATGTTTGATCGGGTTCTTCTTGATCCCCCTTGCACTTGCTGGGGAACGGCAGGAAAAAATTCCGATCTGCGCTGGTCAAAAACCAAAGAGGATATTGTCAATCTGTCAAAAATTCAGGCTACGATGATCCAGCATGCGGCCAAACTTGTCAAGCCAGGCGGCATTCTGGTTTACTCCACCTGCACGATTCTCAGAGCGGAAAATGATTCGGTGGTGGAGGAGTTCCTGTTGAAAAACAAAAATTTTGAAATCGACTCCGCGAGAGAATACTTCGATGATGATCTGGTTGCCAGTCGGGGTTTTGTAAAAACCTATCCGCTGGTTGGCGATATGGATGGGGCATTTTGCGCCCGCCTCAAGAAAAAGCTCCACTGAGATTGCTATTTCTCTGATATTTTCTTAATATACCACAATATATTGATTATTATTATTATGGAAGAAATTCCTTTTTAAAAAGTATAAGATATATTAAACGCATGTGACTGGATTAAACCGAGATAAACAATTTTCCATGGGGAGATGGCATGTACCGTTATTATTATCGAGTTGGCTTTGCAATATCATTGGTGCTTTTATGCGGAATCGCATCAAACATATGGGCCGAAACAGGTGGGTTTAAGATCTCTGATTACATTCCGGAAAGATTTACAAATCTCGAGTGGCGTGTTGATGGGACTTTAGGGAAAAAGGCAGCAGTGATGATTATTATCTTACGATGAATATAATTTATTATTTATATTAGGATTCATAAATGACAATTTCTTTTAAGCAGTTCGAGCAGGTTGATATTCGGGTAGGGAAGATTATTGAAGTTACTGATTTTGAACGGGCTCGTAATCCGAGCTATAAACTGAAAGTGGATTTCGGTCAGGAAATAGGGATCAG
>CAYPUP010000025.1:10336-12143 GCA_964413795.1 uncultured Ignavibacteriales bacterium | reverse complement strand
CGTTATCCGTTTATGGGATAATAAATTACTTTATTTCTCAATAAGGCCGACAGTTTTTTTACTGCCGGCTTTTTTTTGTTGACATATTGGTTAATAGTAGATATAATGTATCCAATAAGTCTATGTAGGGAATTTCCTGCATTATTATCAAATATATATTTTTATGATATATTACTGCTGTTCTCTTGATAAATAGAATTGAAAAATATAGCCGCTTTAAGGAAATATTATTGAACGCACGAATCGTGCAAGGAGGAATTGAAATGGGTTCAAAGTCTTTAAAAAGTGTAGTCATGGGCATTCTTTTGCTATCATTAGCAGCCTTGGCCGGCTCTGAAGTAAAGGCTCAAACCGTCGATATTGATATTGTCAGTTTTACGTTCAGTCCGGATCCTGTCAATATAACCACCGGTACAACTGTTCGCTGGACAAACCAGGATGCTGTTTCGCATACATCTACTTCTGATGGAGCAGTTTGGAACTCCGGTACCCTTAACAACGGACAGCAGTATTCGTATACTTTTAACACGCCAGGTAGTTACCCCTATCATTGTAATTTTCATCCAGCCATGCTTGGAACAATCAACGTTTCTGATCCGGGGGCGCATGTACCCTCGATGTCAACCTATGGTTTGATATTATTGTCAATGCTTTTTGTAGGGACATCAGTCTGGTTCATCTACCGCCGGCAACAAGTTGCATCTATTAATTAGATTATTTTATGATTTAAAAGGCTGCTGGATTCCAGCAGCCTTTTTTGTGTCTTTAATTAAACTAATGGGATTATTTATGTTACAATAAGATAAATGACCCCCTCAAGTTTTTCTCATTTTAAGCCGTTAAATTGAATATGGATGACTCTTCAACAGTTATGATGCATCAGTATGCCCTTTCGGATCTGATGGGAAGCAGTGAAACCGGCGAGGTTTATAAAGCCTGGGATACTACTATGGAGCGGATTGTCGCTCTGCGAATTATTTCTCAGGAATTGAGTGATAACAAAATTTTCAGATCACAGTTGATGCCTGCATTGCGTCAATTAAGCCATATGGGTCACCAAAATATAGGGGTGGTTTTTGGGGCTTCGCGGGTAGATCATAAACTGATTGTCATGTCAGAATTTATCCCGGGCAAACCATTGACTGAATTTATAACCGATAAACCTTTGGGGGTTAAACCATTTCTTGATCTTGCCATTCAAATTACCGAAGGTTTAAATCATGCTCATCTGAATCGAGTCATGCATGGCAACCTGAGGCCATCGAATATTATTATAACAGAGGATAGCACTATTAAGTTAGTCGATTTCGGCTTGTCGCTGCATAATATAAAAAATGATTCATCCGATCTTGAAACCGGTCTGAGAAAAGCTGCCTATCAATCACCGGAGCATATTACCGGCGAGGAAATCACGCCGCTGTGCGATCTTTTTAGTCTGGGGTCGATTTTCTGGGAGCTGCTTACAGGCAAGCAATTGTTTACGGGTGATTCGGTGCGGGTGGTGGAGGATGCGGTATTAAAATTCCAGCCCGATTTTAAAATGCTCCAGAAAGAATATTTTCTGGAAGGGGATATAATTTTATTACTAAAGAAATTATTAGCTAAAAATCCTTCCGATAGATTCCAAAGTACTAATGAACTTCTTATAACTTTAAAAGCGATGAGAACATTCGAGGTTGAAAGCCGCACCCGGGAATTTTTCCAGGTTCGTCCCCAGACGCCTCGCCAATATATGATGCTTTCTATCTTAGCCGCCCTGATGATTATTTTCTGGTTAGTCATCACTACGGTTCAGAAGTAAAAGGCG
>CAYPUP010000025.1:0-10236 GCA_964413795.1 uncultured Ignavibacteriales bacterium | reverse complement strand
TCGTGGTTGGCGTACGTCCTCGTGCGCCAACAAATAGTTTTCGTTTGGCATGTTATGAGGCTCGGCACAAGAAACTCCTTTTCTAAAGCACAGCCATGATGGTGTTGCTGAGCTTGCTTTCGCCAGACTTGTTCAAGATAGCTGGCAGACGGGGACGTCCGCCAGCCACAGAATCCTTATTCTCAAGATAGCTGGCAGACGGGGACGTCCGCCAGCCACGGAATAGCCTATCCTTCTGACACAATTTCATAGCAAAGCCTGCTGAAAGCGTTAGCAAATATACAGTTAGGTTAGTTTTCAACTGCAACACCTCCAAAAACTTTATTCCAAAAAGGTATTTACCTCACCGGATTAATAGCTTATCTTGCTTTGTTTGCCCCAACCCAAGATTAGGAGTAAAATAAGTGGCAAAGATAAAAATTGAATATAATGCCGAACAAATATCGATAAAATCCCAGTTGAGCATAATCCCCCTGCGTGATGTGGTTGTTTTCCCTCATATGATTTATCCCCTTCTGATAGGACGTGAGTTTACCATGCGGGCGTTAAAAGAGGCGATGGATCATGACAAACTGATTTTACTTGTTGCTCAACGTTCCGCCAGCGTAGATCGCCCGGCTCCGGAAGATTTGTACAAAGCCGGAGTAGTAGCCCGGATTCTTCAGGTGATGAAAATGCCCAATGGAACTTTGAAGGTTCTGGTTGAGGGGATGGTGCGTTGTGAAGTAAATTCGATTGTGGCCAAAGGGGAATATCTGGCCGGTGAGATCTCTTTCAAATCATCTGATAGTGGAAAAACCAACCGGGAGATAGAAGCATTATCGCGGATGGTCAATGAATTATTTACCGAATATGTCCGCCTTAACCGGAGAATCCCCGACGAAGTATTGGTTACGCTCTCATCGCTTGATAATTACGACCAGCAGGCCGATACGATCTCGGCGCATATCCTTCAGAAGAATGAAACCAAGCAAAAATTATTGGAAGCTTTCTCTATTGAGGATCGTTTCCTTTTGCAGGCGGAGATACTCAAAGAAGAGATAGAGATTCTCAAAATAGAGCAGAAGATCGATGGCAATGTCAGAGAATCGATGTCCCGCTCTCAGCGGGAGTTTTATCTTCAGCAGCAGTTAAAAGCTATTAAGGATGAGCTGGGTCAGTATGATGAACCTACTGCTGAAGTAGATGATCTTTATGCCAAGCTTGAAACTGGCAATTACCCTGAAGAAGTAGTTGCAAAAGCTGAAGAAGAGATCAGAAAGCTTTCCAAGATGCATCCTTATTCGGCTGAGTCGGGAGTTGTCCGGTCTTATCTTGAGTGGCTTCTGGGAATTCCCTGGAAAATAGAAACCAAAGACCGCACTAACTTTAAAGAGGTAAAAGCTGTTTTGGACGGCGATCATTTTGGATTGGACAAAGCCAAACAGCGGATTCTCGAACACCTTGCGGTAATCAGATTAGCCGGTAAAGTTCGCGGGCCAATTCTTTGTCTGGTTGGGCCTCCCGGTGTGGGTAAAACATCGGTAGGCAAATCAATTGCCAGGGCTCTGGATCGCAAATTTATCAGGATGTCTTTGGGGGGGGTTCATGATGAAGCTGAAATTAGAGGGCATCGCCGGACTTATATTGGAGCCATGCCCGGAAGAATTATTCAGGGAATTAAAAGAGCTGGTTCGAATAACCCGGTTTTCCTGCTTGATGAAATAGATAAGATTGGTTCGGATTTCAGAGGTGATCCATCGTCAGCCCTGCTTGAAGTTCTCGATCCGGAACAGAATTTTACTTTCTCTGATAATTATCTTGAAGTTGATTATGACCTCTCTAATATTCTGTTTGTAACAACCGCTAATTCGGTGTCTTATATCCCGCCGGCGCTGCATGACCGGATGGAGATTATCCGTCTGCCCGGTTATCTTGATTTTGAAAAGAAGGCTATTGCAATTGATTTCCTTTTGCCAAAACTTGTTAAAGAGATTGGTCTGGAGAAGATTGCGATTGAATTTGAGGATGATGCCCTTTTTGAGATCATCCGCTACTATACCCGTGAAGCGGGTGTTCGTGAATTAGAACGCATGCTGGGAAGTATTTTGAGGAAATCGGCTGTTGAAATTGCCGAAGGGAAACGGATTCGTAAATTAATCTTTACGAAAAATAAAATAAATAAGCTTCTTGGAGCCCCTAAATATGTAGGAACCGATATCAAAACCACACCTACGGCCGGTTATGCTGTGGGATTAGCCTGGACCCAAAACGGAGGAGAAGTCCTGCCGGTGGAAGTTGTCCCGATGCAGGGAAAGGCAAATCTTACCTTGACCGGATCACTTGGGGATGTAATGCAGGAATCGGCGACAGCAGCGATGTCCTATGTCCGCAATCATGCAGCAAATTATGGATTAAAAGGTGATTTCTTTGACAAGATTGACCTGCATGTTCATCTTCCGGAAGGAGCTGTCCCCAAAGACGGCCCCTCGGCGGGTGTTACCCTTTTGACCGCAATTGTCTCGGCTTTAACCCGAATTCCTGTCAGAACAGATGTGGCTATGACCGGCGAGATAACTCTATCCGGTGATGTGCTGGCTGTCGGAGGACTAAACGAAAAACTGTTGGCGGCTAAACGAATGGGAATTACGACTATTGTTGTTCCTGAAAAAAACAAAAAAGATATTGCCGAGTTATCAAAAGATTTGAAAAAGGGTTTGAAATTGCATTATGTTAAATCAATCCAGGAAGTTCTCCGCCTGGTATTAACTCGCACACCCTATGTACGGATGACAGCCCAGGCCAAAGAGGAGTCAAAGGGATTATTGCAATAACAGATAGCTACAACGGCTATCCTTATTAGTGAAGGAATGATGAGTAAAACGCTCTCTTCAAAAATAAATTCGTGTATATTTATTGGTTCTTTTTTTGAATTGAAACAACTGCCCAAAGACAGGATGCCTCAGATAGCTTTTGCGGGCAGATCCAATGTTGGGAAATCTTCCCTGTTGAACCGGGTGGTTGGACAAAAAAACATGGCCAAAGTCTCAGGAACTCCTGGTAAAACTCGCTCTCTTAATTTTTTTCAGGTCAATGATAATTATTATCTCGTCGATTTACCCGGTTACGGTTATGCTAAAGTCTCGAGGGAGATGAGAAAAGACTGGGGGAAATTGATCGAGGACTATCTTGGTAGATCAGAAAAAGTGGCGGGATTGGTTTTACTATTGGATTGCCGCCGGGATCCGACTGAGCAGGATATACAGTTGCTGAGCTGGCTCAGGGCAAGAAATATACCAGCTCTGGTTATGGTTACCAAAACCGATAAGCTTACCCGAGATAAAACAAATAGAAAAGTTGCAGAAGTTGAAAAAAGACTTGGCGTGTCGGCTCTGGCGTTTTCATCGGTGACAGGTGCCGGGAAAAAAGAACTGGTAGGAGCGATACACTCTTTAATTAGTGAATATTATAAAGATGGGGATATAAATTAGATGAAAAACAATATGGTTGTTCTGGGCTGCCAATGGGGAGATGAAGGCAAGGGAAAGATTGTTGATTTATTAGCGGCGAAGGCGGATATTATCGCCCGTTTTCAGGGGGGGGCCAATGCTGGCCATACGATTGTTGTCGGAGATAAAAAATATGTTTTCCACCTGATACCATCGGGCATAATCCACCCCGGAAAGATTTGCTATATCGGCAACGGAGTTGTTCTGGATCCCTGGGGTTTATTGGAGGAGATAGATTTCCTGAAATCACAGGGAATCGATTTTGCCGGACGGTTGTGGATCTCACCTGCTACCAATATGGTTTTGCCGTATCATAAATTAATCGATGCTACTCAGGAGAAAAGCAGGGGGACAAAAAGCCTGGGCACTACGATGCGGGGTATTGGTCCAGCGTATATTGACAAAGTGGCTCGACATGGGATCAGAGTTATCGATTTGTTTAATCCTGAGAGGCTCAAAAAGAGACTAGAATATCAAAAGACGGTCAAAGCGCAATACCTTACCGGCTCTGACGATGAAGGAGCCGATCTGGAATTGACCTATAATAAGCTTATGGAATTGGTGGATATTATCAAGCCCTTAGTTACCGATGTCTCTCTGGCTCTTTTTAAGGCAAACAAAGAAGGTAAGACGATTCTTTTTGAGGGGGCTCAGGGGATGCTTCTTGATGTGGATTTGGGAACTTATCCTTTTGCTACTTCGTCAAACACAACTGTCGGTGGAGCATTGACCGGTTTGGGAATCGGCCCCAAGATGATCAATGAAGTTGTTGGAGTTATCAAGGCTTATACCACCAGAGTGGGCGCCGGACCCTTTCCGACCGAGCTGATAGATGCAACCGGAGAAAAACTTCGGAAAAAAGGGGATGAATACGGTGCTACAACCGGGCGTCCAAGACGATGCGGCTGGCTCGATCTGGTTGCTTTGCGCCATGCGGTTCGGGTTAACGGGGTTGATACGATTGCTGTGACAAAACTTGATGTTCTGGATTATCTCGATGAAATCAAAGTCTGTACAAGTTATACTTTAGATGGTGTAACTATGAATGAAGTTCCGTTGGATCTGTCCGAATTTGCTCACGTCAAACCGGTTTACAAAACTTTGCCCGGCTGGGATACAAGTTCTACCGCTAAAACCTCTTTTGATGAATTAGGTGAAAATGCACGCAAGTATTTAAAATTTGTTGCTGATGATCTCGATGTGAAAATTAAGATAATTTCAACCGGTCCGAGGCGTGGGGACACGATATTGATGTAAAAATTGCGGGGATTTAAATTATGAAGATATTTGGAGTCTGCTTAACTTTAGTCATAATGGTGTTAATTATGGGTTGTAATGAAGATTGGGTAACAACTGAATCGGGGCTGAAATTCAAAGACATTGAATTGGGTGAAGGACAGGAAGCAAAACAGGGAATGTTAGTTGAAGTTTACTACAGCGGTTGGCTGTTTGAAAAGTCGAAGCGCGGGAAATGCTTTGACAGTACTAAAGCTGGTAACCCTTTCGTGTTTACTTTGGGAACCGGTCAGGTAATAAAAGGCTGGGATGAAGGAATCAAGGGAATGAGAGTCGGTGGTAAAAGAGAGCTTATGATTCCGAGTGACCTTGCTTATGGGGAGTGGGGAGCAGGTGGTGTAATTCCGCCAAAGGCTACGCTAGATTTTGAAGTTGAACTGATTGGCGTTAAATAGATTTAACGAAAAATTCTGATTATTTTAAGAGGCATATCACTTATGCCTTTTTTTTATAACCCCCCGGCTTAAAACCATTGTTTCCACTCATTGGATAATTATAATATACAAGGGATTAGATGAATTATCGATTTTTATGAATATAAGTTCAAATATAGTGAAATGCTGTCTTTTATTATTTTTTCGGGGTTAAAAAGAGTTTGACAATCAGGTCTAAGTGAATATCTTAGGCCGTTCAGGACATTCTTTTTGAATGGTTCTGGGGGTGTAGCTCAGTGGTAGAGCACCTGCCTTTTAAGCAGGGTGTCGATGGTTCGATCCCATCCACCCTCATTTTTTTGTCGTTGACAATTTTTATCATAAGTACTATCTTTATTTCGATTGATTAAATACCGATAAGGGAGATATGAGTTCAAAAAAAAGTAATATTAAAGAGATAACTAAGCTAAAAGTTGAAAATATTAGTGATCCTGTATTAGACTTTGAATATTCTGATCATGTTGAAGTAACTACTTATAATAAGGGTGTGCTTTTATCATTTGGTAAGTTTAACCCAAGAGCTGAAAAAATTATCGTAACAAAACAAATTTTGTTGCCTTATGATGTAGCTTCTTCTATGAGGGATATAATCACTGAACACATTAATAATATTGTTGATAGTAATCGATTACCATCGGAATATAAGAAGATTCTAACTGACGGAAAAATCAATGCCAAAGTTAAGTCCAAAAAGGAATGAGCATTATTCCGACAAAACTGACATAAGTGTAGTTATATATGCTCAAAATCTTTTAAACAAAGGTTATGCTAAACCAATTTCAAACCAGTATACTTCAAAAACATTGACTACTTGTCGAAATGATATATCTCCCATGAGGATAATTCACGGTGAAAGTCCAAGGCACTTTAGGAATCAACTTAATAGAATTACATATGGGGATGTTACAATAAGATTTCAGGACGGGATCTCTCTTGATGTAGATATTAGTTATGAAGATGGTTTATATATTGCTTTTAATGATCGTTTCGGTGTTTATGGTTCTGGTATTACTTATGAATCTGCATATGAGGACTTCAAAGATTCATTTGTAGATTTTTACGAAGATGTTATGAACTTACCTGAGGAATCAGTTGGAGAAAGTACTATTAAATTGAGGAATTCTCTGAGGCAATTTACTTCTTATTTTAAAAAATGAATGAAATAGATAGGAAAACAATTAGAAAATCTATAAAAAAGAAGGGCTTTATACTCAAAGAGAGTAGTAATACTGACCATGAGGTATATCGCCTTACTCATAATGGGAAATTAATCCCTCAAATAAGAGTAAAGATTTCTCGAGGTAGCAATTATAAAACATATCCACAATCATTGTGGTGTACCATGAGAGCACTTCTTGGTCTTGATTCAAACCAGGAAGTAGCTGCTCTTTTAAATTGCCCACTATCCAAAGAAGAATATTTTACAATATTAAAATCTAAGACCATTTTGTAGTTTCATTATTTTAATTTTTTGCCATCAACAATGATTTTTTCATCACTGAAGATTAATAACAAAAAAACACTCTGGATCAGTTTGTAGTTGAACTAAACTCTAAATAGTGTATTAATTAATTCATGCACGAGTTAGCTTATCTTCGCGACCTGGTAGTAATTCTGGCGTTTGGTGTCTTAATTGTGACCCTGTTTAATAAGTTCAGACTTCCAGCTATCGGTGGTTTAATATTATCAGGGATGCTTGTGGGGCCGGATGGGTTGGGATTGGTTGATGATGTTCAAAAGGTCGAAGTACTGGCTGAAATAGGAGTAGCTCTACTACTTTTTGGAATAGGTCTGGAATTATCTCTTGAAAAACTACAGCGGTTATGGAAATTGATTCTAACCGGTGGACTTCTGCAGGTAGGACTTACTATTGCTGCTTCATTTGCAATTGCAAAAGGATTAGGTCTACCCAATAACTCATCTATATTTATCGGTTTTATCGTTGCCCTTTCGAGTACTGCAATTGTCTTAAGGGGACTCCAGCAAAGAAATGAGGTAGATGCACCACATGGCCGATTAACATTAGGGATACTTGTCTTTCAGGATTTTTGTGTCGTCCCGATGATTTTGGTTCTGCCTATCTTATCCGGCTCAGATGTCCCGATGAAAGATTTATTAAGAACTTTACTGCAATCTATTCTAATTATCGTTGGAGTTTTGCTTGCCGCTCGTATAATTGTCCCGCGAATATTAAATTTTGTAGCCCACACTCGTCAACGGCAATTGTTTATTTTGACAATATTCCTGATTTGTATAGGAACGGCCTGGTTAATAACAACCTCCGGGGCATCACTGGCGATTGGGGCGTTTCTGGCCGGGTTGATTGTATCCGGGAGTGAATACCGACATCAGGCGCTGGCTGATATGATCTCATTCCGGGAGGTGTTTGCCAGTCTCTTTTTTGTTTCAGTTGGGATGTTATTGTCACCTATGGTTTTTTGGAATAATATTGTTTTTATTCTGATTCTGTTAATCATACTGATATTGGGAAAAGCTCTGATTGTTTTTATAACAGCTTTAATCTTGCGGATGCCATTGAGGGTATGTCTTCTGGCGGCGTTAGCATTGGCACAAATTGGTGAATTTGCTTTGGTTCTTACTTTTGCAGCTGAGGGAACGGAATTGATAGACAAATACCTTGAAAGCAGTCTTCTTTCTGCCGCAATTTTGTCAATGTTTATCACCCCCTTTGCCATGGCATTTGGGCCAAGCCTGGCGGCTGGTATCGGAAAATTACACAGACTTAATCATCTTCTGGATGTTGCTACCGCTGAGGATGCTTCTGATATAGTTAAAAAAATGCAGGATCATGTTATTATTGGGGGTTATGGTTTTGCCGGACGAGAGCTTGCCCGAGCACTTAAAAAATATAATATCCCTTTTGTAATTGTAGACCTGAATGTTGAAAATGTCCGCAGAGCTTCCAAAGAAGAAGGCAATGCATATTTTGGTGATATCACAAGCAAGGAAGTACTTGTGAGGTTGGGGGTAGAATCAGCCCGTGAACTTGTTTTATTGATAAATGACCCAAGTGCCACTGAAAGCACTGTGAAATTGGCCCGGGAAATTGCACCAAAACTATCAATAATAGTCCGTACAAATTACCTTCTTGATATAAAACCTATTTTAGCCAATGGTGCTGATGAAGTAATCCCAGCAGAAAGAGAGGCGGCGGTGATGATAACATCCAGAATTCTTGAGCGGCATCAGATTGATAGTTCTCTGATAGTCAGTAGTTGTATGGAAATAAGGAATCACACCGAGGAGAAGGAAATTTAGGATAAATCCTGATGGGGCAAATGGATTATATATATTACTAAGGTAATGGTTAAAAAACAAAAAACCCGGCCGGGGTCCAGTCGGTCGGGTTTTATTGTCCACTAGTTGGGAACTCAAACTCTAAGGAGAAATTATCAATCTTATTCTCACTTCATTATACTCCCATAAATGTCATATAGTTTCAAAAATTACAAAAATATCCAAAATTTCTTGTTCTTGCCAAAAGAAACTTTTTTACCTTTATTGAAAACCATTATTAACCAAATGCAAGATTGCAGCTTTACCAATTTCCGGAGTTTTGAAATGGATTATAAAATTAGAACCAAAATCAAGCAAATCGTTGTCGAGGACAAAATCCCGCTTGACTCTGATGTGATTATATTGGGCTTGACCCGCACCTGCCGTAAAAGTAAAAATGTAGCCTTTATAGAAATCAGCGATGGCTCCTGCATGCCAACAATTCAGGCGGTGGTTGGCGAGCCGGATAAATTTCCGGTATTGGATAAAATCCTCACCGGGGCATCTGTCAGAGTTAAAGGGAGGCTTATCGCATCTCAGGGTCAAGGGCAGAAGTATGAAATAGCAGTCGAAGAACTTGATCTGATCGGCGAAGCCGGCTCGGATTACCCGTTGCAGAAAAAACGGCATACTAACGAATTCTTAAGAGAGATTGCCCATATCCGTCCCCGGACAAACACTTTCGGTGCGATTAACAGAGTTCGCTCAAGACTGGCTTATGCTATTCACAAATATTATCAGGATAAAGGATTTTTGTATATTCATACCCCGATCATTACTGCTTCGGACTGCGAAGGGGCCGGGGATCTGTTCCGGGTTACTACGCTTGATATGGATAATCTTCCTAAAAAAGATAGTAAGATTGACTGGGGATCGGATTTCTTTTCAGCCGAAGCCTTTCTAACGGTCTCCGGACAACTGGAAGGAGAGCTTATGGCTACAGCTCTCGGCGATATTTATACCTTTGGTCCGACCTTCCGGGCGGAGAATTCACACACGGCCCGTCATGCGTCTGAGTTCTGGATGATCGAGCCGGAGATGGCCTGGGCGGAACTCGATGACGATATGGATCTGGCTGAGGATTTTTTGAAATACATGTTCAAATTCGCGCTTAATGATTGTGCCAGTGATATGGAGTTTTTCAACACCTGGGTTGATAAACAGCTTATTGAAACTCTTGAGGGTTGTATCAAAAATGAATTCGAAAGGGTTTCATATACTGAAGCGATCAAGCTTTTGGAAAAATCCGGTGAGAAATTTGAGTACCCGGTTAAATGGGGAACAGATCTGCAGACCGAGCATGAACGCTTTCTGACCGAGAAGACATTCAAGAAGCCGGTGATTGTTTATGATTACCCGTTGGAGTTCAAGGCTTTTTATATGCGGGTCAACGACGACTGGAAGACGGTGCGGGCGATGGATGTCCTTGTGCCGCGGGTTGGGGAGATTATCGGCGGATCACAGCGTGAGGAGCGGCTTGATGTGCTTAAGAAGCATCTGACGATGAAGGGGATCACCGATTTTGAGCCGTTTGACTGGTATTTTGATATTCGCAAGTGGGGTACTATGCCTCATGCCGGGTTTGGTTTGGGGTTTGACCGGGCGGTGATGTATATCACCGGGGTAGCCAATATCCGCGACGTCCAACCCTTCCCCAGAGTACCCAACTGGGCGAAGTTTTAGGAGAAAGATAAAAACGTAAGAGTAAAATTATAGTTTAA
>CAYPUP010000024.1:5220-12343 GCA_964413795.1 uncultured Ignavibacteriales bacterium | reverse complement strand
TTTGTTTATATTTGACCCCAAACTGAAGAGGATTTATATTCAAGGTCGAAAGAAATATGAAAATTAATACTTTATATACGATCCGCGTAGAGGGCGGCCTTGTGGAGCCCGAAATTATTGTAATAAAACAGCGGAGACAAGCCCCGCTGCTACGCGTGTAAAATAAATGATATGTATTTGAAGAAGTTCAAAATAACTTGCAGGCCGGGAATGACATTCAAAATGTAAAAGTGATTTTATTGGAAAATTACAAAAGGAACATCTATAGATGAAAGCTCTCATAACAGGTATTACCGGGCAGGACGGCTCCTATTTGGCTGAATTATTGCTTGAAAAAGGCTATCAAGTAATCGGCATGGTCCGACGGGCATCGACCGAATCATTTGAAAGAATCAATCATATAAAAGATAAAATAGAATTCGCCCAGGCTGATCTGCTCGACCAGTTATCGATCTATAGAATAATCGAAGAGCACCGCCCGGATGAAATTTACAATCTGGCGGCGCAGTCGTTTGTCCCGACCAGCTGGAATCAGCCCGTTTTAACCGGCGAGTTCGATGCACTGGGTGTTACCAAAGTTCTGGAAGCTATTCGCCAGGTTGACCGCAAAATAAAATTCTATCAGGCCTCTTCATCGGAAATGTTCGGTAAAGTACAGAAAGTTCCTCAGAATGAAAAGACCCCTTTTTATCCCCGTTCCCCCTATGGAGTCGCCAAAGTTTACGGCCACTGGATAACGGTAAATTATCGGGAGAGCTACGGCATTTATGCTTCATCGGGCATTCTTTTCAATCATGAATCTCCCCGCCGAGGTTTGGAGTTTGTGACTCGCAAAATTACCGATGGCGCCGCTCACATTAAGCTTGGTCTGGCTGATAAATTGGCTCTTGGAAATTTGGATGCCAAGCGCGACTGGGGCTATGCCGGCGATTATGTCAGGGCGATGTGGCTGATGCTTCAGCAGGATAAACCAAAGGATTTTGTTATAGCCACCGGTGAAAATCATTCGGTCGAGGATTTTGTCCGCCTTTCATTTGAACATGTCGATCTTGACTACAAAGATTATGTTGTCATTGATCCCCGTTTTGTTCGCCCGGCTGAAGTGGAACATCTGCTCGGAGATCCTTCGCTCGCTAAAAAGGTTTTAAAATGGGAGCCTTCGGTTTCGTTTGAAGGATTAGTAAAAATGATGGTTGATAGTGATATGAAAAAACTGGCATCTGAAAAGTAATATGAAAAAACCTGTTGCCTTTATCACCGGCATTGCCGGATTTGCCGGTTCTTATCTGGCTGAGGAGTTACTTAATCACAACTATTATGTTACCGGCGCTTTATACCCCAGTGAACCAACGACAAATATTAACGGAATCAAAAAAGAACTGACACTCAGCAAACTGGATATCCTCAAACCGGATAAATGCAACAGCGTTATCTCGAAAATAAACCCTGATTACATTTTTCATCTCGCTGCGATGGCCTCGGTGGGAAAATCATTTGCAATGGAACGGATGACCTACCGGGTTAATGTTGAAGGGACACTAAACATTCTTCAAGCGGCTATTAATCTAAAAAAACAAGCTTTGCTTGTGTTTGTGAGTTCTTCGGACACTTATGGTATTATTAAACCAAAATCTAAAATATTAACTGAGAGTTATCCTCTAAATCCTATCTCTCCCTATGGCATCTCCAAAGCCACCGCCGAGAGGCTATGCCTCTTTTACTTTAGACAATATGGGTTGCCGGTTATTATATCACGTTCATTTAACCACTGTGGTCCCCGTCAGACAGAGAGTTTTGTAGTTCCGGATTTTGCCAAACAAGTCGCTGAAATAGAACTTGGAATAAAAAATCCTACTATATCGGTGGGGGATCTTTCTACCAAAAGAGATCTTTCCGATGTTCGCGATATTGTCAGGGGCTATCGGTTGATGGCAGAAAAAGGTAAACCGGGGCAAGTTTACCAATTTTGTTCAGGTAAAGCAGCTACTATAAGCTCGGTTTTGGAAACGTTGATTGGTTTTAGTTCGAAAAAAATAAAGGTAAAAACAGATAAAGCCCGCTTCAGGAAAAATGATATCCCGGTTCTTCGAGGCAGCAATAAAAAAGCGGTTCAAGAACTTGGATTTAAATCCCGATATAAGCTAAAAGATTCCCTTTGGGACACATATAATTATTGGTTAAATAAATTATCTTCTCAAAAGTGAGTTGATAGGAGAAATGATGGCTACAAAGAATCATAACAGCGATACTGCTTATAAAAAGCTGATCGATAAAATAAAAAACCGCACGGCCAATGTCGGCGTGGTTGGGCTTGGCTATGTCGGCCTCCCTTTATCTATGGAGCTGGCCCATGTTGGCTTCAAGGTAACCGGATTTGACATATTAGAAACAAAAGTTAACCTGCTGAATAGCGGCAAGTCCGATATCGATGATATAGCGGATAAGACAGTAGCTGATGCTGTAAAAAGCGGAAAATTCAAAGCGACTGATAATTTCAAAATGATCGCCGAAATGGATACGGTCTCGATTTGTGTCCCAACACCTCTTTCCAAAACCAAAGATCCTGATGTCAGCTATATTTTATCTGCTGTCAATAATGTTAAACAACATATGAAAAAAGGTGCTCTGGTGGTGCTGGAATCGACAACTTATCCGGGCACAACTGATGATCTGATTCTCCCTCTGTTATCCGAAAATGGTGGTAAAGTTGGACGTGACTTTTTCCTGGCTTTTTCTCCTGAAAGAGTAGATCCGGGTAATGCCAATTACACTACCAAAAACACGCCTCGCGTGGTAGGTGGAATAACTCCCAACTGCACCAAAGTGGCCAAAATTTTCTATGAACAGAGCATTCCCAATATTCATTCGGTTTCATCGACTCAGGCCGCAGAAATGGTAAAGCTTCTGGAAAATACTTTCCGTTCGGTAAATATCGGATTGGTTAATGAAGTTGCTCTGATGTGCGACCGGCTTGGTTTGGATGTCTGGGAAATTATCGATGCTGCCGCTACCAAACCATTCGGCTTTATGCCCTTTTATCCCGGCCCCGGATTGGGGGGGCATTGTATCCCGATCGATCCCCACTATCTATCATGGAAACTAAAATCACTCAACTATTATGCCCGGTTTATCGAACTGGCCGGGGATATCAATTCCCATATGCCGGAATGGGTTGTTCAGAGAATCTCTGATACCCTTAATAACCGCTTTGCTAAATCATTAAATAAATCAAACATACTGGTTCTGGGAATTGCCTATAAACCTAATATCAAGGATATTCGTGAATCACCGGCACTTGATGTCATGAAGCTGCTCGAAGATAAAGGGGCAAAAGTAATATTTAATGACCCGCATGTCCCTGAAATAAGATGGCAGGAAGGGCGAAAAAAATCGACTAAGCTAACCGAAAGCCTGCTTAAAAAGGCTGATATGACAGTTATACTAACTCATCATTCAGCATATAAATACCAATGGATAGTTGATAATTCCAAAGTTGTTTTTGACACCAGAAATGCAACTAAAGCGGCTACGAAAAATCGGAAAAAAATCGTAGTTCTTTAAATTTCTGAGCAATGGATATTCTGTAACCGGCAGACGCCTTAGTCTGCCGGTTTTTTCTGTCAAAAAAAACCCCAATATACCGATAGTATATGACAAGGATAAATTTTTTAATTTTATTAATTTAGGCTGAAATGTCGGATAAAATAACAGACATTAAACTGATTCTCAGGGATCTCCAGAAAGTTATCAAGGTTGTTGCGTTATATCCCGAAGATAACCCTCTCCCTCAATCATTACGGCAGTCCTTTTCTAACAGACTCGTCGAATTGGTAAGCATTTACGGACCAATTCATCTCGAAACCGAAAAGGGAAGTATCAAAGTTAACAAGGAAATTGTATTTCAGGATAAATCCAAAGAGGATCGATTAGCGGGGATATTTTTCGATACCGGCATAAAGGATCTGATCTTTAATGAAAAAATATCTCCAAATGAAATCCAGCAAATTTTATCAGCCTTGAAAAAATATGAAAATGAGGCTGAACGGGGCTGCGATCTGGTAGAATTATTCTGGAGCGCCGAACTGGGAGGATTTAAGTTCACTACCTTTGAAGATAAATCCCTTCTTGAATTCCAGGATTACGAAAAAGCTGGTTTAAGCAATGACAATCCCAATGATGATCTTGAAGTAGAAGATTATCACGAAATATTCAAACAAGATGAAGCAGAACCTGATGAATATTCTTTTGAAGATAAAGGGTGGAACCTGTTTGATTATTCGCCCGGTGAATCACAGCGCCTGAAGATCAAAGAGGCTGCCGAGGCTATGGGTTATGAAGATATCAAGCAGCCCGAATCTCCCGCCTCAAGTGCAGCTTTGATAATCGGTAGTGAAAAACTTCTATCCG
Source organism: uncultured Ignavibacteriales bacterium (assembly GCA_964413795.1). Lineage (GTDB taxonomy): Bacteria > Zixibacteria > MSB-5A5 > GN15 > FEB-12 > DAOWMZ01. The sequence continues at coordinate 7,936 of CAYPUP010000024.1, read as the reverse complement.
ATGAAGAAAAAATTAAAATTAAAAATATTCTCAGAAATGATAAGCAATTCAATGTTCATGATTCCAATTGCTATCTGGTAAAAGAAGTAATTTTTCAGGAAGTGGAGTTAGAGCCCTTTAAAGAATCTATTACAATAAGTTAAAAATTGATAGCCGAGTTCATCAAAGTAGGGCGCCTTGATCTCGCTTCCGAACTATTGTCATTCCTGAAAGATTATGAAGGCAAACTCTATAAAGAAAAGCCCTTTTGGACTGAGAGGATCAAAGAAACCAGACTGACTATCGGTAGCCGCGACAAATTCAACGATCTTGGTTTAGCTCTAAATGATCATGCCGATGTTAAGCATGATCATTTTTTCCAGTATCTGTCGAATTTTGGCTGGGAGTCATTTGCGGCCATCGTTGATTTATTGGGTGTACTTGAGCATCGCCATCATCGGGAGGTCCTTTGCAATTATCTAATTAAAAACGGGGAAGGAAAGGCGGATATTATATCGAGAGGTATTTATGATAAACGCTGGTATGTCGTAAGAAATTCGGTCATGATCCTGGCCCATATCGGGGATGAAAAATCTCTCAGATATTTATTTGAATCCCTCGACCACAAAGAAAAACGAGTCCGCCTCGAAATTGTCAATTCCCTTGAAAATGTCGACAATTTATTGGCGACCGAGTTGTTATGCAAGTCGACTCTTGACGAGGACACCGAGGTCAGCCTCACTGCTCTTAATAATCTGATCAAACGGGCGAGTACTGAATCATTCGCATTATTTTCACTGATAATACAAAACCCGGACTTTTTTAAGAATTATAATATTGATCATAAAGCTCATCTGAGAGCTTACTCTGTAATCGGCGGTGAAAGTGCAGTGCAATTTCTGGTAAAGCTGATCAAACCATTTATTATTATTAATAAAAAGGCCAAACACTATGCCAGAGAAGCTGCTTTTTATGCCTTAACATTTAATAAAACGGAAAAAGCAGAAAGAGAGCTTAAGAAATTGTCTGTAAACTGGCGGACAAATATTAAAAATCAGGCGGTGGAAGCTTTAGAGGCTCGCGAAAAAATACTATTCGGGGGTAAAAATGACTGACGATAGATATTCCACATATCACGAGCATTTAGTCGGTAGTGAAAATGAAGAAAAATTGCTTATGACTTTGTTTGCCCTTTATAAAAATGCCCGGATTCTGGAAAAAAATAACCCCCACTATGAACGCAATCTCAATCAGTTGGTAGATTTAATAAACCTGGTTTGTGAAGAAGAATACGAGACAGTCATAAAAATTATTAATAATCATTTCTTTATAAATAAGAAATTTGTCCGGTTCGATGGCTCTGCTCTCATTCAGGCAGAACATGTTTTATCCGAATGGGAAAAAATGAATATCGGCGGGATAATGTTTACCAGAGATGTAAATACTCATCATCTTAATATGTTTCTTTATTTTATAATTTCCCCCGATGCGAAATCATCTGATCCGGAAACCCTGGCCAAACACATTGAAAAAATTACCGAGGGAAATATCGTTCTTTTATTATCCGATGATATCGAAGAAGAGAAAGATCAGACTACCGAGGAACAGCGCCGGGAGCTCCGAAAAACCGCCAGGGGTTTGTTTTTCAGGGCGATATCCACTGTTGAAGATATTATCGTAAAAAGTGCTCAGGGGCGTGATTTGAATATATCGCAAACCAAAAGAGTGGTGCATTCCCTGGTCGATCATCTCGAGCAGGATACGTCCTCCCTTTTGGAATTGACCGCCCTCAATGATTTTGATGATTACACCTGCGCCCATTCGACCAATGTCTGTATTTATTCCCTCACTCAGGGGGTTCGCCTCGGTATGGATCGAGCCAGATTATCGCAGCTTGGCTTCTCGGCCCTTTTCCATGATATAGGCAAAATCAAATTATCTCATGACCTTATCTGCAAACCGGATGCCTTTGATGTTAACGACTGGAAACACATGCAGCAGCATCCCCTGATGGGAGCTAAAACAATATTGCGCAATTTTAAAATCGATGATCACACTGCCCGGGCAGCCTGTGCCGCATTTGAGCATCACATCAATATCGATTATACCGGTTATCCCAGATTAAGCAAAAAGCAGCCTCTGAATTTATTTTCAAAAATAATTACTATCTCCGATGTTTTTGACGCCCTCACTTCAGGGCGGGTTTATATAAAGAAGAAAATTTCTCCGGATCAGGTGCTCAAGAAGATGCGCCTCTATATGACAAATAAATTCGATCCTTTTCTGCTTAAATTGTTCCATGGCATTATCGGCATCTATCCAGCCGGAACCCTGGTACTATTGTCCACCGATGAGATTGCCCTTGTTTTGGCTAACAATGATGAAATGGATCGTCCGATGGTTAATTTGATCGGGAATAGGAACGGTTTATTGGAAAATCCGGTATGGGTTGATTTATCAAAGCCGGAAAATTATCACCGCACTATTATAAGGCTGGTTGAACCGGAAAAATACGGATTAAACCTGCGTGATTTTATTATTAAGGATTAAAGGGAAGCTGTACCTCAGCCTTTACTCCACTCTCAGGATTATACTGAATATCTATATCAAAATTACTAATTTTACTCTTTTCCGGAAAGCCGGACAGGTGGGCATCTACATAGGCGTCAAACATTGAGATAAACGAAACTATTACCGCAAACCAGGTATATTTGTTCCGGCTGTCCTTTTTGTTTTC
>CAYPUP010000024.1:0-5120 GCA_964413795.1 uncultured Ignavibacteriales bacterium | reverse complement strand
GCATTACTGATCAGCCAAACATCCAACGCCGCATATAGAGCCGCTTTAAAATATTTTTTATTTCCATACTGCCCCCATCCCGGAATAAGCATCGATTTAAACAAAGCTTTTGTCGGATTTTGAGTGAGCCTGTTTTCATAATTGGTTGTATCATTGACAAGCGTATAGGGGTCCAGGGTATGGCTCTGAATAAATAAAATTGTATCTTTTGCGGGCAAGGCAGCAGCTGTATCGGCTGTATCTGCCGCAATCCGGTTTGAATCGATTATGGTGGTATCAAATTCTACCGGTGGAATTGAATCAACCGGTTCAGTATTATCAGCATAGGATACAGAAAAGGGTAAAATTACAAATATAAATAAAATAACTGTTTTCATTTGTTTAACAGAAAATTTTTAATTTCTGTTCGTTGATTGACAAATCTATTTCATCTTTCACGACATTGACAATATCACCATCAAGTAAAGCCTGACGCCCGTTTACCGGTGCAATATTGATTGCCGCCCCCCGGTACATGCGGACACTGCTCCCATAAATATAACGCCCCTTGTGAACCTGCTTCACAAAAGAACTAATCTCTTTTTTATTTTGACCCGCATCAAAAATAATCTCGGCCAGGTTGTCATTTGTGCTGGATATCGGCGTCATCAGCAACCCCAGAACATAAGGGAGCATATTAACCGTGAGCATGGCCGGGTTAACATCAAACCGGAACGATTCCACTTTAATTGTCATTTTCTGAGCCTGCATATTATTGAGCGCCTTTTGACTTAGTGATGCCCACCGGAAACCAAACCGGGGAGCTTTTTTATTCTTCAATAATTGATACAATTCAACCGTAAAACCGATCCCAAGCGACCCTATTACTATTTCATTATCAAATTTCATCGTATCAATCGGGAGATAATTGCGTTTAATGATCATTTTTATAAAATTACCGATGTCAAGCTCCGGATCAAAACTGCGGGCAATGTTGTTAAATCTCCCCATGGGTAAGATTCCCATCGGATAGTCCCCTTTGAGGGCAATCTGGGCCACCAGATTTACAGTCCCATCCCCACCGGCGGCTATCAAAGAAGTCACTTGACCCCGTCGCAGCATATATTGCGGAAGGGGATTATGACTTTTCTTGAGTCCGCATGCCCGGTAGCCGATATTAAGTAAATCCTCAGCTGAAGTTGGCTCTTCAACGGTAAAATTCCCCCCGCTGCGTTTGATTACCCCAATCAATCGACTGACCGATCTTCGGGAATACTGAGCGGCTTTTTTGTTTACCAGAATCAAGTAATGGCTTATCGGCCCTTTTTGCTGTCTTTGTCGCATACCGTAATTATACTCAAAAAAAACCAGATGGGAAGTTTTATGTTTGGGAGAGCAAAATCGAGGGGGGAATATATTTGGGATTTATGTCGGTGTATTTTGAGAGTGGGCCTGTTTTCAGACCTGCTATATCACGTCAAAAGGCAGGTTCAATGACTAACCATCCGTACAAGACTGGTCGGATGTAACCTGACTGCATTAGATAATAACAATTAAATCCATTTTGACTTTTAACCGATAATGTGTTTATAATTGCTTTATTAAATCATTTAACCGTAATTCTTTATTAATGACAGAAAATACAACAACAATAGAAAACAGAGTTTTTGATAAACTTAATATTATCCCCTATATCGCCTTGGTATTGGTTTATCTGCCCGCTTTGTATGATTTGGTGATTGACTGGATCGAAGACTCCAACTATTCCCACGGTTTTCTAATTCCAATTGTTTCCGCCTTTTTGATTTGGAAAAAACGCGAACAGCTGAAAGCTGTTACATTTAAAAAGGATAATGCCGGTTTAATGCTGCTGATCCTTGGTATTATCCTGTTTGTTGTCGCCAATGGTGCAGCTGAATATTTTACCATCCGCTTTTCATTTGTCCTCTGTCTTTTCGGGTTGACTTATTATTTATTTGGCAGGGAAGTTATCAAAGAGACTTGGTTTCCGTTTTTTATTCTCCTGTTTATGATCCCTGTCCCCTATGTTTTATATTATGCTATCACATTTCCCATGCAGACCTTAGCGACAAAGATTACGGTTGTAATTCTCAATACTCTGGGAATGAACGCTATCCGTCAAGGCAACATTATCCATATAACTGGACACACTCTTGAAGTTGCCGAAGCCTGTTCCGGAATACGTTCGTTGATTTCTCTGCTTGCCCTGGGAGCGATTTATGCCTACACCACTCAAAAAAGATTTACAGCTCAACTGATTCTGTTCCTGTCAACAATCCCTATCGCTGTGATCGCCAATGTTTTCAGAGTGCTGGTAACCTCGGTTATGGTAGCTGCTGTTACCGAGCAGGTGATTGAGGAGCCGCTTCATTCTATAATGGGGATGCTGGTTTTTGTTTTTGCCTTTATATCTCTATTTATCTTTGGTTTCATCCTCAGGAAGGTGTTTAAATGAGAACCGCACTAATTATATCAATAATAATCATTATAGTTGGCGGTGTTTTTGGAAATTACCTTCGTTTTAATGAACAAGTGCCGGATTACCCCCCCGATTTGGGGCGTGTCCCATTTAACACTGAAGATTTTATCGGTGAAGAAAAACGCTTCTCCGAAGTTAGCTACGATGCTCTTAAGGCCGACACCACCACCTTGCGCCGTTATGTTGGATCGGACGGAACAATTTACTGGCTGTTCATTGCTTATTTTAAATCGCAGAAATACGGCAGCCAAATTCACTCCCCCAAACACTGCCTTCCCGGCGGCGGCTGGACAATCGAATATATTGAACCTTATATGCTGTCACTTCCAGGCGGAATCACTAAAGAGGTTAACCGGGTTTTTGTGCGGACACAGGGGACTCAGCAATTGATGTTCTACTGGTTTGAAACCCGAAGCGGTGCTATTCGTGAGGAATTCGGTATCAAATGGGACCTTATGAAAAATTCCATTATGCTTCAGCCGACCGATGCCGCTTTTATCAGGTTGACTATTGAAATCGAAAACGGCAATATTGAACAAACCACCGATAAAGTTATCGAATTTTTTAATCGTTTCTACCCGGATATTGAACAGGCTCTCCCCTTCAAGAATTAAACTTGAAAGCCATCTAATTATTTTGTATTATTGCCTATGCTTTTTGATTTAATCAAACTGATCCGACCGACCCAATGGTTGAAAAACGGTATAATCGTTCTGGCTCTGGTATTTGCCGGAGAACTGACACACATCGGCAAAATCGAGATATCAATTATTGCCATTATCATTTTCTGCCTTCTTTCATCGGCGGTTTACACTTTTAACGATTTGATAGACAAAGAACAGGACCGCCAGCATCCGCTGAAAAAAAGCCGACCGATAGCATCGGGAAGGATCAAAACCGGATTAGCCCTTGTAATAATTATTCTCTTTGCCGGATGCGGTCTGGTCGGCGCCTGGTTTTTAAATCTCCATTTTTTCTATGCGGCCTTGGCGTTTCTGGGATTAAATGCGCTCTACACGCTGTGGATGAAAAATGTGGTTATTCTCGATGTTATGGCTATTGCGATAAGTTTTGTAATCCGAGCCTGCGCCGGCGCCTTTGCCATTGAAGTTCCAGCCTCGACCTGGATGCTGATCAATACTCTTCTGCTGGCCATGTTCCTTGGGCTTGGTAAACGACGCCACGAGCTTATCCTTCTCGAAAAAGGAGCAAACACTCATCGCAAAACCCTCAGCGTGTACTCGGCCCAATTGCTCGACCAGTTTATTGCGGTAATAACCGCCTCGATAATTGTAATTTACATGCTTTATAGCTTCTCCACTGAAGTTATGACTAAACTTGGAACAACAAAACTTTTTATAACGATTCCGTTTGTGGTCTATGGAGTTTTCAGATACTTATATTTGATTTACCGCGAGGATCTCGGAGGCTCCCCCACCCATGTTTTTGTAAGTGACAAACCAATTTTAATTACGGTGTTTTTATGGTTAATAACAGCAAGTTTAATCCTCTACACATAAGCCACTCTAATTCATTTCGCGTAGAGACAGGGCTTGTCTCTGTCGTTGTAGGAAAAATGTTTTGGGCGACACAAGACCGCCCTCAACGCGCACGAAGATTCAAAACCATTTCTTTATTTATCTTATTGATGGTCTTGACTCTTATGAGCTGCTCAAAAGAGAGTGGTAAAAAAGATTCAACTACAAATATCAAAACCGAGCCAAATATGCAAACTCTGGCTGATATGCCCTATCATGCCGAGGCTATTCTCCCGCCTGCAATTGAGACTTACGATATCAATCGTCTTGAGGAAAGTATGACCATCAAAGCGGTTGATTCGAAAGAGCATCTGGGCGGATCGGCGGGGCATTATTTGGATTATAATTTTATCGGACTAACCACAGCCAAATACATCGTCAAAGAAATTCCAATTTCGGTTGAGATTGCCGAGTTTGCCTCGCCTGAAGATGCCTATGGGCACTACTCAGTTCTTCGTCCCAACGGCGCTGCATTAATAAAGATGGGCACCGAATCTTACAGCATCGGCGCCTCGCGTTATATCACCCAGGGCCATTATGTTATCACGATGTCAACTGAGGATACGACAAACGATGCTGCCATTGCTGTTTCATTATTAGCGCATGAAACTGTCACTCGTATTACCGATAAACCGGCTCTCCCTAATTGGTATATTTTATTTCCTTATAAAGACAAAATTCCCGCATCGACAAGGTATTATGCCTACAACTATTTGAATATGCCTGATTTCAATAAAGTTTACACTACTGATTTTTTGGTTAACAAAGATACGGTGACAATTTTCCTGACCCATGATACAACCGGCGAACAATTTATTAAGATAATGGATTACGCCAACACAGTCAAGAAACTGGAAGTCCCGGCCATGATTGATTTTGATAAGGGCTATAGTGTTTCATTTTTACATCCAAAGTATGGGATAATTATCGCCGGTATGGCCCGTGAAAAAGTCGTGGGGATTATCAACTACAATCCAGAGAAGCATTATTCTTTCATCCAAACCTGGGTAAAGGATTTGCAGCGGTGACATTGCTACTTTTACCTGACGCATAATGAATTAGGTTTTTTGAAAAGTTTCGGTCCGAATTTTCGGCCGAATAAA
>CAYPUP010000023.1:7442-12345 GCA_964413795.1 uncultured Ignavibacteriales bacterium | reverse complement strand
AATTCTTCTGTCCATAACCATCCTTGTTTCCGCATCTTAATTATCAATTCCAATACATGGATATGACGTTCGCTTTTAACGACTCTCTCTTTAATATTGAGAATAAATGTTCCCGATGGTTTTAGGACTCTTAATAATTCATTTGAAATAGGAAGAAACCATTCCACATAATTATCGGGATGAATGCCACCATAAGTATTTTTTCGTTGATCAGCATAGGGCGGTGAAGTTACAATCAGATCTACGCTGTTATCTTTCAAGAGCTTAAGCTCTTCCGAACAGTCACCATTTATAATTCTTGTTTTAATACTCATAATATAATTAAAATATAATATAATTAGCCACCAAATTCAAACTAAATTATGATTAATCACTCAACCTATACCTGTCAATCACATTAATACAAAAAAGGCAGCCGTTTAAGACTGCCTTTCTATTAGATATAAATTACTTTGCTACTCAACCGTCACCGATTTTGCTAAGTTGCGGGGTTGGTCAACCGAGCAGCCACGCATCACGGCTATATGATAGGCCAGCAACTGCAACGGAATAACCGACAACAACGGCGTCAAAAGGCGATATGTCTGGGGAATATAAATGACATGGTTGACCCGTTCGGCAATCTCGGTGTCTCCTTCAGTGGCGATGGCGATCACCTTGCCGTTGCGCGCCCGTACCTCGGCGATGTTGGACATGACTTTGTCATAAACCGGATCTTTTAAAGCAATTACAACCACCGGCATGTTTTCATCTATAAGAGCAATGGGGCCGTGCTTCATCTCCGCAGCCGGGTAACCTTCGGCATGGATGTATGAAATCTCTTTTAGTTTAAGAGCACCCTCCAATGCAACCGGGAAATTAATCCCGCGTCCGAGATAGAGGAAGTTGTTAGCTTTATAATATTGCTCGGCAATTTTTTTGATTTGATCCTCGGTTTGCAAAATCTGTTCCACCTGATTGGGAATTTTAATCAGGCTGTCGATAATCTCCTGTCCTTGTGTAACGGAAAGATTGCGCATCCGCGCCAGAAGAGTACCCAACAAAAAGAGGGCTTCCACCTGCGATGTAAAAGCTTTGGTAGAGGCTACTCCGATTTCCGGACCAGCATGGATATAAACCCCGCCATCGGTTTCACGAGCAATAGTCGAACCGACAGTATTAACCAAACCGAGAGCCGTGATCCCCTTGTTTTTAGCTTCGCGCATAGCAGCCAGAGTATCAGCTGTCTCGCCGGACTGGCTGATGACAAGCATGATAGTGTTTGGTTCAAAAATATGGGCGCGATATCTGAATTCCGAAGCATATTCAACTTCCACCGGAACTCGCGCTAACTCTTCGATAAAATACTCGCCAACCATTGCAGCGTGCCATGATGTTCCACAGGCAGTCAGGATAATACGCTTGATATTGCGGAGTTCGTCGTACTGTAGATTCAAGCCACCTAAAATCGGAATCCCCTGCTCCCAGTTAAGACGTCCTCTGAAACCATTTCGCAGCGTTGTTGGTTGTTCATGGATCTCTTTGAGCATAAAGTGGTCATAGCCGCTTTTTTCAATTTCATCCAGTGTCCATGAAACTTCCTCGATTGTAGGAGTTATCTTTACGTTATGAACCGTAGTAATGCTGAAATCATCGGCAGTAACAGAGGCGATTTCGCCATCTTCAAGGTAAACGACTTTGTTGGTATATTCAAGAAAAGCAGCAACATCGGATCCAATCAGATTTTCACCGACGCCGTTGCCGATAACCAGCGGTGAACCCATCCGTGCGGCAACAATCAGTCCGGGATGGAGAGAAGATATAACAGCTATTCCGTATGTTCCCTCCACCTGGTTCAATGCCTGCCGTACCGCTTCAGTCAAATCACCATGGTAATTAAAACGGATCAGATGCACCAGAATTTCGGTATCGGTTTCGGTCTTGATTTCAAATCCCTGGTGTGTAAGGAATTCTTTCAGAGTGCGGTAATTTTCAATTATGCCATTATGAACCAGAGCAATCTCTTCCAAAGTATCAGTATGAGGATGAGCGTTAAGTTGGGTCGGCTCGCCATGAGTTGCCCAGCGGGTATGAGCGATGCCGTGATTGCTGTTAAAATCACCATCCCCCAGAAGCTTCTCGAGATTGGCAATTTTTCCCGCTTCTTTGGCAACCATCAAACCCGAATCTGAAAGCAAAGCAATACCTGCGGAATCATACCCGCGGTATTCCAGCCTCTTCAACCCCTGCATCAAAATCGGTTTGGCCATCCTGGAACCGACATATCCTACTATTCCACACATAACCTATTCCTGTTCACCTAAAAAACTTAAGGACCTGTTTAGTTAATCGGTCGGTCAGTTTTTGGTCATTAGTTTCAACAATCAGGCGGAAAATCGGTTCGGTGTTGGATGTTCTTACCTGCACCCATCCATCAGCAAAATCAAACCTCAATCCGTCACGCCGATCTATTTTTGTTCTGCCTAATAACTTATTGGCTTCCTTACCAAATTTCAGGAGCCGTGCTTTGAAGTTATTTGGAAGCGCCGCTTTAGTCTTTATAGTATAATACTTCGGCAAAGTTTCAACAAGTTTTGAAAGGGGTTTCTTTTCATTAGCCAGACATGATAAAACAAGGGCTGCTGCAATCAAAGAATCCCGGCCAGCATGGAAAGAAGGAAGAATAACCCCACCGTTGCCTTCTCCGCCAACAAGGGCTTTTTTGGCATGCATCATTTGAACGACGTTAGCCTCACCTACTTTGGAATAGAAGACTTTTGTCCCTGACATCCTTGCAATATCTTCGGTGGCTTTTGAGGTAGAAAGATTTATAACAACGTTTCCTTTTTTCTTTCGAAGAACCTCTTTTACGGCCAGGGCAAGAGTCAACTCCTCGCCAATGGGCTGTCCCTTTTCATCAACCAGAGCCAGACGATCGGCATCAGGGTCGCAGGCCATACCCAAATCAGCTTTGTGTTTTTTAACAGCCTTTTGTAATTGCTTCAAATTTTTCGGAATTGGCTCCGGCTCATGCACAAAATTACCACTGTTGTCGCAGTTGATCTCAATTACATCGACATTGAGTATTTTTAATAAAAGAGGCAGAGCTACGGAACCAGCACCATTGACAGCATCAACTACCACCTTGAATTTTTTTCTTTTCACCGCCGGGAGGCTGAGGAATTTGACCGCTAATGTTTTTTTAATATGTTTCCAAATCCAGTCTTTTTGATAAGAAACTTCACCAATTTTATTAAAAGGCTGGTATGAAAAAATCTGCTTCTCAAATATAGTATTTAATATTTTATATTCTGCCGGTGTTATAAATTCGCCGGTCTTATTGAAAAACTTAAGGGCATTCCATTGGGAAGGATTATGCGAGGCTGTTATACATATTCCACCGGTAGCTTTTGTCCCTTTTACGGCAATTTCGACAGTAGGGGTGGGAACGATTCCGACATCTATTACATCGATCCCGACTGCTGTAAGTCCGGAAATGACAGCCGTCATAATCATATCACCGGTTACCCGGCTGTCTCGACCGACAACGACTTTACCCTTTTTCAACATACTGCCAAAAGCGGCTCCATATTGAACCGTTAAAACCGGATTAAAGCCATTGCCAACAATACCTCTGATTCCGGAAGTGGACTTTATTAAAACAGGTTTTGCCATAATTTCTTTCTTATATAATTTATCGACTTTGTTTATCTATGTTATAATATCCAAATCATTTATTTGTTAAAACCGCTTTCATGGCTTTGTGCAAACGACTATTTCCGGCTAAAATATCGTCATTGAAGATAGTATATGGATTTCCATTGATTCTGGTCGCTTTTCCCCCGGCCTCTTCTAATATAACCAGAGCTGCCGCCGTGTCCCAGGGGTGGAGATAGAGTTCCCAGAAGCCATCGATTCTACCGGCAGCCAGCCAGCAAAGATCTATTGCCGCCGAACCGGGCCGCCTGACTGCCTGGGCTTTTTTAACCATCCGGGCAAACAACCCAAGGTTGTTTTTTTTGTCGGTACCTACAGTATATGAAAAGCCCGTAGCTAAAAGGGCTCTCTCCAGATTGGTTTCTTTTGAAACATAAATTTTCTTTTTATTCAAATATGATCCCATACCCCTGGCCGCATGAAAAAGTTCATCCCGTTCCGGATCATAAACTGCTCCAAGCAACATTTCTCCTTTGTACTCAAGACCAATAGAGACGCAGTAGATGGGAAAACCATGAGCATAATTAACGGTCCCGTCAAGAGGATCAATTATCCATCGGAATTCGGCCTCTTCACCATTCCCGCTGCCCTCTTCAGCGAGGATATTATGTTCCGGGTATCTTTTATTAATAATTGACACGATGTGTCTTTCGGATTTGAGATCAGCTTCGGTAACCGGATCGATCCGCCCTTTGAGTTTAACCTGATGAATTTTATTAAATCCATCTTTCAGGATTTTTCCTGCACCTAAAGCCATTTCACTAGCAAAATCGGACAATTCATTTATCTGTTTTTTACTGAGACTCATATTTTTTTATTTTTTCCCTGACGCCACCGCATCTGCCTTCTGGTTGTGCTTATACTGCATTTCGTACAATTTATAATAAATACCTTTTTGTTTCAACAATTCTTTATGCTTCCCAATCTCGCGAATTTCTCCATGATGCAAAACAATAATTTTATCCGCTTTTTCGATTGTTGACAGGCGATGAGCAATGATTATCGAGGTTCTCCCAGCCATTAACTGTTCCAATGCCTTCTGGATAAGATTTTCTGTTTCGGTATCGACTGAGCTGGTGGCTTCATCAAGAATCAGAATATCAGGGTTAAAAGCCAAAGCTCTTGCAAATGACAATAACTGCTTCTGACCAGTTGAAAGGGTAGCCCCTCTCTCCTTAACCTCAGTGTTTATTCCCTCTGGGAGATC
>CAYPUP010000023.1:1803-7342 GCA_964413795.1 uncultured Ignavibacteriales bacterium | reverse complement strand
CCGACAATGGCAATCCTTTCGCCTGGTTCCACTGTAAAAGACAGGTCTTTGATTACCCAGTCGTTATCTTTATAGGCAAACCAGACTTTTTCAACTTCAATTTTCCCTTTGTACTCAGAAATTTTTTCAGGTGAGTCCGGAGATTTAATTTTCGGTTCTGTATCAAGTAAATTGAAAATTCTTTCGGACGAAGCCATCGATGACTGCAAAATATTATATTTCTCGGAAAGATCCCTGATGGGCAGGTAAAATCGTTCCACCAAAAAGATAAAAGCTGTCAATTCTCCGAACGTCAGAGAACCGCCAAGTATCCGCACTCCGCCAAAATATAAAAGGAGTCCGATAGAGGCGGCGCCGATAATTTCCACAGCCGGGAAAAACATGGCATAGTAGATAACCGACCGAAGGTGCCCCTGCTTTAAATCGGCATTAATTTCGCTGAACTTTTCAGAGGTTCTTTTTTCCTGGGTGAAAAGCTGGACAAGAATAATTCCGGTAATATGCTCCTGAACAAAAGAGTTAAGCCGGGCTAATTTTAATCTGACAACCCGGTAGGCGTCACGTGCTTTGGCTCTGAATATAAAGGTAACAAGAAACAAAAGCGGTAGAACCACAAAAGTTATCAAAGCCAGCTGCCAGTTCAGATAAAGCATAGCGCCAACGATTAAGAGGATCATAAAGATATCCCCGATCATCGCTACTACCCCGGACGAAAAAAGCTCATCTAAGGTATTGACATCATTGGTAACCCGGGTTACTAATCTTCCGACCGGGTTCTTATCAAAAAAGCTGGTATGCAGGTTTTGCAAATGGCGGAAAATCTGCATCCTCAAGTCATGTTGTACCTTCTGTCCCAGCCAGACTGTTACCATAATCTGCGCATAACTGAATAAAAGGACCAGAAATATAATGCCCAAATAATACCAGGCAATATTTTTAAAACCTTCAGCAATACCCTTTTCGATATATTGATCAATGCCATGCTTGGTAATAAAGGCGAGAGAAATCTGAGCTGCCGCTCCGAGGAAAATCAAAATGATGGCAAATACAACCAGCGCACGATAGGGCCGCATGTAACTGATAAGCCGCTTCATCAAACGCGCATCATAGGCTTTCCCCAAAGCCTCTTCTTCATGGTATCCGTTTGCCTGGGTCATAGTTGCTCCAGTTCCTGTTCCAAGAGCTGCGAGTGGTACAACTCTGCGTAATGCCCTTTAAATCTCATCAATTCGGTATGTCTTCCCTGCTCAACAATTTTGCCATTTTCAAGATAGGCTATAATGTCAGCATCTTTACAGACGATGCCCGGTGAGAAATTATTATCGAAGTCCTGCCATCGAGAACGGTTTCAATACGCTGCTGGATTTCATGTTCGGTTTCAGTATCCACCGCAGAAGTGACATCATCGAGAATAAGAATCGAAGGATCGATTAATATTGCTCGGGCAATAGCTGTTCTCTGTTTCTGCCCGCCGGAGAGAGTAATCCCTCTTTCGCCGACTATTGTTTTAAATTTAGTCGGAAACGAATCAATATCTTTGTTAAGATCGGAGATTTCACTGGCTCTATAGAGGGTTTCATCGTTAGTATCAAAACGGCCAAATTTAATATTTCCTTCAATGGTATCCGAAAACAAAAAAGGTTCCTGGGGGGCAAAGCCAATCTGGCTGCGCAATGTTTTTAATTCCCAGTCATTGATATCAGCATCATCGATAAACAACTGACCCTCGGGAACATCATTTAGTCGTGAAATTAAATTTACGAGCGTCGTCTTGCCGGAACCGGTCAGGCCAATCAATCCCAATGTCTGTCCCGGTTCTATCTTCAGATCTATTTCATCCAATATCTTCTGTCCGTTATATGAGAAGCTTAGCTTCCGAAATTCAATTTTCCCTGTGATTTTTCCGGTCCTCAAATTCTCTTTATTATTTTCAATTTCAGGAGGAGTTCTCAACACCCGGTTAATTCTGTCCAGAGAAGCCGTTCCCCGCTGATAAAGAGAGACTACCCACCCCACCGCTATAACCGGCCAGTGCATAATGCTTAGATAACCAAAAAAGGCAATAACCGTTCCCAGACTCATGGTACCGTTAATAACCGCCATTCCTCCGAAGTAAAAAACAGTAAGATAAGAGACTGCCGCTACCAGCCGCATCAATGGAATAAAGACGCCCTGAATTTTTGCCAGAGACATATTCAGATTGATATACTTTTGAGATATTCCCCTAAAATGTTTAATTTCCGGTTCTTCCTGTCTGAAAGCTTTGACCACTCTGATACCGGCAATGTTTTCCTGAGCCGTTGAACTCAGAAGGGCAAAATGTTTTTGGATGGCCGATTGTCTTTTATGATAAATATTACCGATTTTATTCACAGCCAGGGGCATGATAATCAATGGTGCCATTGAAATAAGAGTGAGTTTGGGTGAGAAATATATCATAAATGAAAAACCGATAATCAAATTGATTACAGCGTTAGTTGAATACATAATGGCTGGTCCTGCCATCTGGCGTACAGCTTCCAGGTCGTTGGTCATCCGGGCCATGATATCGCCGGTTCGGTTTTGATGGTAAAATGATGAGGAGAGTTTCAGAAGATGGCTGAATATTTCTTCTCGTAAATCATATTCCAAATAACGAGACATCCAGATTATGGTTCTTCTGGTACCAAAACGAAAAATACCAGAGATAATAGCCAGTAGTATTGAAATTATAACCAGATTGCGGACATCTGAAAGGGGAGCATTTTCCTGAAGGCCATCAATAATTCTACCAGTAATAGCCGGAATGATTAACATCAGAACATTAGCCATCAGAACCGCAAGACTTCCCCATACAAGATACCATTTATATTTTTTAAGGTATTTTGTAATGGTTGTAAATCTGCTTTCAGATTGTGTGGTATCAGTATTTTCAATATTCATAAATAATATCTATAAATCATTATATTTAACATTGATAATTAAACAATGATTGGAATCAATAGTTCAAAATGTTAGCAAAGAGATGTATGGCATCAATATCAAGTTTTGAAACAAGCTCCAGTAACGGCAACCCGCAATAAATAATATGGCCCTCTCCGATTCTGGAAACTGATAACAGAGCTGATCCGGATGGGGTAACAAAAACTATTTCCGCCGGGGCAACTACTGCCGAGGCTACTTCTCTTTTTTTAAAAAATGATGAAAAGAGATTAAGCTCGGATATTTTATAGGGTTGGCTCAGAATGAGAGCCTGCTCGATCCGATTGGTTATTTCTTCTTTGGTAACAAATTCCTGAACCGGGGACAATACTACCGGAAGCATATCTTCGGGCCAATCATCGGGTTGACCAAAAACAACCAGCGAACCTCCGTTGCGGACATAGTCTTCAAAACGAAATTTTATTTTTTTCAAAGAGGGGTAATTTCGAAATGATCCCGACCCAATAACTATTACATTATATGCATCCAATTCAGCAGTTAACAAACCCCTATCCGTAAAAGGACGATAACCAGCATCAGTCATTTGAAGGATATCTTCGATCAGGCCGGTGGTATCGGGCACAAAACCAATTTTTATTACATCTTTGATATTACAGGAGGCTATCCTTACAATACCGGTATCGATTGCCAAAATGTTGTTATTTTTTGACAGGGATATTGATAACGGCTGGATGCCAAATTCAAATAATTTAGAGATGGAATATGGAATGCGAATAGTTTCATGGGTCATCCCTTTTTCAAGAATAATTCTCTTATTGTACGCCCCGGCAAACAATCCTTTGGGAGTAATAAATTCAAGATTGAGCGTATCAATATAGTCTTCCGGTTTGGTTATAATGGCTCTGATGGTTCGGGATGAAATTACCCGATCAATATCAAGCTCGGCAGGCGAAGGGATAAAATAAAAACCCGGTTCAAAGGTTATATCTAATTCCGGTCGTTCCCAGATGGGAATAGTATTGCGGACTGTTATCGGTATCGGTCCATACTTCAGTTCGGCTTCAAATATTAGCGAGTCAGATTGTTCGGCTTTAAGATACTGCCGATCGATATCAACCAGATATTCCCGTTCATAAACCTGATGAGGGGATACTACCCGTGGTTGGGTGTCAATAGTGATAATATTATCCTGCCAATAAGGATAAAACCTGATAGAGAGAAGCTCAATTTCTTTAGGACCATTAGCCGACAATGAAGCTCGGAACTTTAGCTTAGTACCCTGGGGAGAATCGCGAAGGGTAATTTTACCATCCCAATTTATGCCAACTGCCTTCTGCGCCGCATCTCTTACCTTCCTGTTTAATTCTTCAAAATAGAAGGGCAGATCGGTTCGAGAGGTATATAATTCATCTCGAGTAACGACATTAGTAAGATCTAAAAGAGTTCTATATCCCTTTAGAATCAATTCAACCTGTTCTCCTCCGGATGTTCTGCGGGCAGAATTCAAAAATGAGAGGAAGTCTCTGGTCTGCCGTTTCAGAGTAATCTTCTTTGGTCCGGTTGTCGCAAGTTGATCAAAGAGGGATTCAAGCCTGTTGGCTGGAATATTAGTCAGAAATCCGGTACCAATTCCTGCTTCAAGCGCCTGATCGTAAATGAGATTATATCTGACCAGAGGTCGATTGTGATTATCATAATCAACATATTTAATTCCCAGCGAGGGTAACTCATAACGCATCCGGTATTGATATGTTTTGGCCGTTTCGTTGACATTTAGAATTACCTGCCTGGTTTCGACCAGATCCTGCCCCGTTTCTGTTGTCTGCTCATATATTTTCAGAATATTGAATTGGAAGCTGGGCGATGGTTCGAGATTAATAATATACCCTTTCAGAGTATTGTATAAATTATCATCACTGCTTAAACCCATCAAAACAATATCTGGTCGTCTGGAGCTGAACAATTCTTTGGTAAGACGGTCAAACATATCCGAATCGGATTCCTGCAAATAAAATTTATGAAGATAAATTTCACGATCGGGAATCGATGTTTTTACATATTCATATCCTGATCTTTTATTCAGCTTAATGATATCAACCCGGCATCCCTGCTCGCTGTTCAGATAGTAAATCGAAGCCCAGTCAATAGCCTCTGCATCCCCGGCCAGATACATAACATTGATATCGCAAATTGCCTGATTGAGATTATTTTCTGCTTGTAATGTGCCCGCCAGTAGTAATAAAAAAAGACAGAGGTATTTTACAAATCCCTTTCTTAAATTTTTCAGGTCATTTTTATTCTTCATAAATGTGAATATATTGGGAAGACACAGATAAAGTCAAATTTGAAATTATAATTTAAAAAGTGAAAAGGGGCGATAAATCGCCCCTTTAAATAAATCCAAAAAAATATAGTCTTATTAAATTGATGAACGTCCGGGGATAAATTCCATCAGATCCACATCTTTATCAGCAGAGGCGGTAATGATAATTGTTGATCCCTGCTTCTGATAAACCAGACGACATCCTTTACAGTCATGATCAAAAAGCTTAATATTATTATGAATAACACCCTTTTCTTTCAGATCGGGGGGTAAATCATATTCAGAATCGGAGGC
>CAYPUP010000023.1:0-1703 GCA_964413795.1 uncultured Ignavibacteriales bacterium | reverse complement strand
ATGTAATACTTTTCGTGGTCACCAGGCGAATTAGCGATAAAAGCCGCCCCGATGAGAATTGCTATTGAGGCTGCCGCTGCAATCAAAACCACCGGGAGTTTAAAAAAACTATTTTTTTTCGATTTATCCGAACAGCATGAATCCAACTCATCAAGATTATGCAAAATCTTGCTTTTGAGGTGATCTAACTTAGCCGGTGATTGTTCTTTGGCTAATTTTTCATCGATAAAGTCCTGAACCGACTGTTCCAGACGATAAGCCTCAAAACAGTGCTTACATTTGTCAAGGTGCTCCTTGACTTCATTTGCGTCGATTTCAGAAGATTCTTTATCAATTATATCATATAACAGACTCAGCGCTTCCTGGCAATTCATTTTGCGATATCCTTGATGTAGCCATTTTTGACAGCATACTCGTACAATACTTTCTGCAGTAATTTTCTTCCTCGGTGCAGCCGGCTCTTTACTGTTCCTAACTGCAAATCGGCAATTTCGGCGATTTCCTGATAAGAAAACCCTTCCAGGAAAGATAAAACAACCACGAGTCGAAAATCATCAGGCAGTTCCTCAATTGCTTTCTTTACATCGTCATCCATTATTTTGGCGAATAATTCTTTTTCCGGATTCTCACCCGGTTTTATCGCCGCCAGCTGACCATAAAGAAAGCTGTCATCTATTTCATCAACATTTACCGACATCGGTAATCGTGATTTGGAGCGGTAATCATTGATAAAGATGTTAGTCATTATCTTAAATAACCAGGCTCGGCAATTTGATCCCGATTCAAATCGGTCCCAAAAACGGTAAGCTTTCACATAGGCTTCCTGCACAAGGTCTTCAGCATCATTCTGATTTTTTGTCATCCTCAGAGCGGTGCGGTAAAGAGCGTCCATGTGCGGCAACGCCTGTATTTCAAATTCTTTCCGCTTCTTTATATCTGTCGCTTTACCATCTGCCATAAGATACAATCATAAAATGTAAAGACCGGTAAAGCAAGCTATTGCTACATTACAAAACATATTTCCCGGTCTTTTTGTTCCCCTTATCGAATTATTTATCTATATGAGATAAAACAGGTTATGCGAATTTCTCACCAAAAATAATCAATCCTGGAATAATAATAAATAATAATATGATTATATACTATAATTTATTTTTAAGCTGATGCATTGGAAAAAGTTAGAGAAATGATTGCGGATATTATTAGTCCAGATTGACCTGTTTTATATTTTTAGCCGATTACTTTTATCTTGGCGTATTTAACCATTATTTTCTTCAAACCTAACCTGGTGAAGTTAATCTGTAATGTCAATGATTCTCCGAATCCTTCGGCCTTTATTATTTTCCCTCGACCAAACGATGGATGTTGCACAATTCTTCCCGGTTTATAGGCCTCATGCCCCTCGAATTCATAATGTTCGCCTTGAATAACCGGTTGTTCTGCTTTTTCCGAATCAAAAAGCCCCTTTTGCTTCCCTGCATAATAGGATTGATATTTATACTGGTTTCGGCAGTCAATCTGGTCGATAAGTTTAGAGGGAATTTCATTAATGAATCGAGATGGAGTTGAAGTTACTTCGCCAAACCGGAAACGGGTTGTTGCCGAAGATAAAACCAATTTTTTTCTGGCTCTGGTAGCCCCTACATAAAAAAGGCGCCGTTCTTCTTCGAGCTCCATTATTTCAGTAATTGACCTCTGAAGAG
>CAYPUP010000022.1:10464-12672 GCA_964413795.1 uncultured Ignavibacteriales bacterium | reverse complement strand
ACTGCTGGGTTGCGCGGATCATCTTCAGGGATACCGGCTTCTACTTTACCAACCAGATCGGCACCCACATCGGCAGCTTTGGTATAAATACCACCACCAACACGAGCAAAGAGGGCAATCGATGAAGCACCCATGGCAAATCCATTAATGATTGAAGCTTGAGCAGGATTCCCATAAAAATAAAAAGCAATACCAACACCAATTAACCCCAGAGAAGCGACTGACATACCCATCACGGCGCCGCCGGAGAAAGCAATCGATAATGCTGCCGACTGGCCGAAATCTTTAGCTGCGGCACAAGTACGGACATTGGCTCTGGTAGCCGCTTTCATACCGATAAAGCCGGCTAACATAGAGCAGGCTGCTCCACCTAAAAAAGCGAAAGCAGTTTTGCTGGGTTCAACCTTCCAATACAAAAGACCAAAGACAATGACAATAAAAATTAAGAGAATAGAGTATTCTCTTTTGAGGAATACCATAGCACCGTCATGGATTACATCTGAGATCTCTTTCATCAGAGCCGTACCGGTTGGCATGCTCCTAATCCAGAAAAAGAGACCCAGGGCAAAAAGTAGCCCAACGGCACCGATTAACGCGGATAATAGACCTGTATCCATCAAAAAATTCTCCCCGTTTGAGTTCCTATGTTGAGTTTAAGTTTTATATTCTTTTTCACAAAAAAACAGCCTTTCAAATCAGGCAGGAATATATTTGCTTGTGAAACAAAGCGCAAGCACTATTTATTTTTTAAAGAAATTTTTTAGCTTAACATAAAGTCTTTCTTAACATTACTAAACCTCAGGCAATCTATAAATGTACCAATAAACCTATTATTTGACAGGAATTCACTAAAGTCCAAATAAAAAAAACCGGACTAATTAAGCCGGTTTTTTTTAATATTCTATTATTTGAAGTATTAGAATCTCTTAATATCTACTTTTATAATCGGAAAACCTCTGGCCGGATTATTGGTATTAATCAGACCATCCATAGTATTTTGATCCAAAGAGTCAGTTTGTGGATTAAAGGGGGTTTCAGGAAGTTGATCAAAAAATATTATAAGCGGAAAGTTCGTTGTATCAGTTACAAAATTATCCGGCTCTAAAGAAATAAAGACCACTCCAGTATTGCCAGATGCATTTGGTACAAGATTTAGTGTATCAGGAGCACCATTTGGTAATCCGACAAAGAATTCATCCCCCGGAAATGGCGGAACACGAGGTCCAATAGCATACTTAGCACCATCATCATCAGGTTGATCGATATGATCAAATGTCCCCGTTGAGATTAAACCGCCTTCATAACCAGGAAGAGCATTTTTACCTGTTACAGTATAACCCCAGGCAGGCAGGGTGAACTCTCCTTCACTGGCGCCAGCAGTTGTGATCGTTGGGGATACAATCCAACCCTTATAATGCCATCCAAATGAACTATAATCCCAGAAAGCAAAATCATCCTGAGTAAATTGGTCATAAGTTAACGAATATGGCTCTCCTACCTGAATATAGAATAATGTTGATGTTCCAAGATATGGTGGTTCGGTAAACCTCTGAGTAACTCGCTCGTACTGGAAACTTTGGTGAATAATTGTATCAAGTCCAAAAACGAGTTCAACTGTGTCAATTCTTGGATCAATTATATCGACTACAACGGTAATTTCTGTCTTATCCCCAACAAGATGATCTGTCCATGTAGAACCGATTACAAAACTATCAAAGGCGGTTGTATCCAAAATTTCTGTTCTATTCCTACTGTAAGTACTAAACCAAAGCCCAACCCCGGCATCTGCATACCTGTCAGTATCAGATACAGTCTGCATATTGTAACGGCAGGTTGCATACCACATGGAATCTGAATACGGGAAACGCAGGTCAATAGGGTCATTATCTGGATCAGTTATCTGATCCCATAACATTGTCGGACCCGGCAGTGATACCTCATTATCCGGATTAGTCTCAACTGAAACAGCAATCCAGTCATAAGAGTAAATGTCACCGTCAAGACTGAAGACATTTTTATCAGTTCTTTCGACACCAGCCAAATCAGTGAATTTCTTTTCAGCACGATTATAATCAAACTTCCCCATGGAAGTATATACCGTATCTGAGCCTGTTAACTTTACCGCCCACAATTCATAAGCCATTCCATCCGGCGCTTCAGGCAGTAATTGTGCAGACAAAGTCAGAGTTGTTAATGAAACCGGACTTA
>CAYPUP010000022.1:7068-10364 GCA_964413795.1 uncultured Ignavibacteriales bacterium | reverse complement strand
GCTTCAGGCAGTAATTGTGCAGACAAAGTCAGAGTTGTTAATGAAACCGGACTTACTATATCATCCGGCTGTGTACACCCAAAATAAAGGGTAACGACAATAACAGTTAAGGCAATGAAAAGCAACCTGTTAACACGCCTTGTCATCTATAAATTCCTCCTATCCATTAACTGGACAATTTTTCGTTCCATAAACAATTAGGAAGTATAACCAAAAATCCTCGGCACTGTCAAGCCATTATTTTCCAATGTATCCATCTTATTTTATGAGACGATCAATATCGGATAATTGTTGAATAAAAAGAATTACATAAAAACGATTTTTGGGAAAATGTTCATTTTAATATTACTGACTCAAGAATCACCCCTTTCTGCACTATTCTTATAAAAATCTTATGATAAAATTTGAATTATCTCAAATAACAATTAAATGCAAAGACAGGTAAATAGCTATATTTTGCTGTACGACAACAAGTTAAAAAACCAAAACAGAATCAACTCCTCTCTTGTAATTCTAAAGAAATTATACATTTAAGTCGATAAAAATTATAAATCTGTTCTTAAAACTAATAAAGGATTTATCTGTGAAAATATGTCCAGAATGTAATTTTAATCAATTATTGGAATCCGCTAAATTTTGTCCAGAATGCGGATGTAATCTAAGCGGGAGTACAAACTCGAATCAAAACGATGAGGAACTCAAGTTTGAGGTAACCGAAAAGGACTCGAAAGTCACCAATTTTGTCGGAGAAGACGAGGAATTGATTCTCGAAGGTCCGAACAGCTCTATTGAAATGAGTGTCGATCCCGGGTTGCAGAAAGATCTGGAACCTGATGATGAGGAACTACAACTGATCAGTGGCATAGGTTCAGGTTCTAAGGATGACAAAAGCACTCAAAAAATTAAAATCGAGAAGACTGATGATGATGATGATAGTACTGGCAAAATAAAAAGACTGACTCCCGAAGAAATTTCTCAAATTGAGAAAAAGCTTTATAAGAACAATCCCGGATTCAGCAATACCATAAATGCCATAGAAAAAGATAATAGCACCAGCCTTTTTGGAAATGCCCCTATTATTCCTCCAAAAAAAGATGAACCTGAATTTAAATCGGCTCTCTCTGATAACGAACCGACTTTAGATATTCCAACTCCTTCAATGGCAGAACATGACAATGGGGTTGCTTATT
Source organism: uncultured Ignavibacteriales bacterium (assembly GCA_964413795.1). Lineage (GTDB taxonomy): Bacteria > Zixibacteria > MSB-5A5 > GN15 > FEB-12 > DAOWMZ01. The sequence continues at coordinate 9,174 of CAYPUP010000022.1, read as the reverse complement.
TTTATAAGAGATATATTGAATTAGTTGGCAGTCATGATCTCCACCTCAATGAGGAGCTTATTGTCGGCAAGAAATCCTATGAACTAAAACCGAAACAGATTAATCCAAAAGTACTCTTTGGCGGAGCTGCCGGTTTATTCGTAGTTTTATTGATAATTATTGGTTCTTTTATTTCCAACGAAGCTTCACAGGGACAGGGAAACGTCTGGGGTATTGCTCTTGACGAGTACAAACAACCACTGATAACAAATGCAAAAGTCAGATTACCGGAACTGGGAGAAACAATAGATTGTAATGCCGAAGGCTTTTTTGTTTTTAAAGATATCCCCAGCGGGACGCATAAAATTCAATTGATCTGGGGTGATGAAGTTATAGGCGAAAATTTCACAACTGTTACGGGCAATACCTTAACAACCCTGACTCTCCGTCCGAGCGATGAGTTTCTTGCCAAACTTGACAGCCAAACAAATACAAACTCTTCAGAGGATAAGCCCGAAGATGTGACGTCAAATACTAATACTGAAGAAAATTCCGAATCAGAAAAGAGTTCCTCTACTCAGACAAAGACCAAAAGCGCTAAAACTTCATCTTCAAGTAAATGGGCAAAATTATCATTAGCCGCTAATGTTGATAATGCTGTTATATCACTGGATGGTTCTGTTTTAGGAGCTGGTAATCTTACTTATGACAGACTTGAAGAAGGTGAATATCAATACTTAGTTAAAAAAGATGGTTACTACTCCGAAAGCGGAAATATCACCCTTCAGGCCGGAAAAACACAAAAACTTGAAATTGCTTTAAGACAATTATCCGAAGAAGATCTCCGCAAGACATTTTCCAAACAGGATTTTTATAATTCGGGTAAAGAAGCATACAATACCGATAATTATCTATTTGCCATTGATGAGTTCACTCTCGCCATAAAAAAAGATCCTGCTTACATTGATGCTTATGTAGCCAGAGCTGAATCACACTTAAAATTAAAAGAGCGGCAAATGGCTCATGATGACTATTTGAGAGTGGCTGAAATCTATCAGTTCAATAAAGATTATAACCAATCAATATCAGCTTATAACAAAGCCATTGAAATAGACGGAAAGTCAGTTTCTGCATATCTGGGACGAGCAAAACTCTATGTAGCAAAAAATGAAGAACGAGCAGCAATTCCTGATTTTGAAGAAGTCCTTAAATTGGATAAGAGGAATTCGGAAGCTTATTTCGGGCTGGGTGTCGCCAGGTATAATCTGGGCTCTTACAATAAAGCTATAGAACTATTTAAGGATGCCCTGTCAATTGATGATAGCAAGGCATTAGCTCATCAATATCTGATGCTTTGTTATTATGCACGTAATGATAGTAAGAACCTGAAAAAAGCATATTCAAAATTTGAGGAAAAAGTTGACAGTAAAGATGTTGAAAATTTCCGATCAAATTCTGAAAATTTCGCTGTTATCCAGATTATTGATAAGAACTAACAGGAATTGATATGACCAGAAGGCTTTGCTGCTGGCAGTTTAAGAATTGTGGACGAGAAAAAGGGGGATTAATGACCGGGATTTTAGGGGAATGCCCGGTCTCTACAGCATTTAAGTTTGATGGTCATAATAATGGTGTTGGAGCTGGAAGAGCTTGTTGGATGGTGCCTGATTCCTGCTGCCAGCTTGATGCTGCCAATCAGGGGAAATCTAATCCCTGCTACAATTGTGATTTTTATCAAAGAGTTGTCTTCGAAGAAGAAGACAACATCAAGTTCCCATATTCTAAAAATATTATTTTACCTCGTTTACAACTCAAATAATTTCCAGAAATTTTACACTTAGTTTTTTTAAACTTTTTGGGGTTGCCAACCAATCTTTTTAAGTCTATCTTCGTTTACAATTAGTAGAATAAAACTTCTTACTATCAGGAGCCTTAAAATGATTCGTTTTTTAACTCCCGTTGCTATCTTTATGTTAGCTATCGTAATGATCTCTTGTACCGCCCAGAATGGGGCTGATATTACACCCCCGCCAGTAAAATCCCTTCTGAGTGAAGGAAAATACATTCCCGATATTGCAACCTTCCTTCAGATTGGTGCCTGTTCCCCGTCTGGATATACGTGGGACG
>CAYPUP010000022.1:430-7058 GCA_964413795.1 uncultured Ignavibacteriales bacterium | reverse complement strand
TCGTCTGACAGAAGAAAAATGGCCCTACCAGTTAACTACTTTTGAAGATGGTATTGATTTCTTTACTCTTGGATACTCAGGTTCACTATCTATTGTGGGCGCATCTGTCGGAGGTTCCGAACAATCACAGCTATTTCTTATGGATACACAGACCGGTCGAGTTCTTCAACTGACCCATACCGAAGATGTCCAGTACGGCTCCGTTGCCTGGTCAAAAGATGACAAGTATATCTTTTTCCGCTCCAACGAAGAAAATAAGCGGGATTTTATGATTTATAAAATGGACATAGCCACCGGAGAATACTCTAAAATCTTTGGTGATACTACAGATGTAGCAGGCTACAACTACATTGCCGACATCTCGCAGGATGGGACCAAAATGATTATCCTTCATTTGACTTCAAATGTTGATGACGATATCTACATCCTTGATATTCAGTCCGGAGAATATGAAAAAGTATCTGAGGATGAAGGGGATGTAATGTATGACAACACTACTCTTATGCCAGACAACAAGACCCTTTGGTTAACCTGTAATAACAACAAAGACGGCATGCCCCGTCTGGCAAAAATGACTATCGGCTCTCCTGAAGTAGAATATATAGATGACGGCTGGCTTGATATCAAATGGGAGCTTGAATCTCTTGGCTTTTCACGTGATTATAAAAATATGTATGCCATTATCAATGAGGATGGTTACGCCAATCTCAAAATGCGCGAAGTAGAAACCGGTAAAGAGATTAAGTCCCCGCCGACTGACGGCATAGTCAGCAGCGCTCAATTCGATCGCAATGGTGAAGTCCTTTTCTCTTTTGCTTCGGCAACACGAGCTCCTGAAGTCTGGAGATGGTATCCCCGAACTGAAAAACTTGAACAACTAACTTACTCCATCTATGCCGGAATTGATCGGAAACTTTTCAGTGAACCGGAATTGATTCATTACAAATCTTTTGACAGCCTCGAAATCCCAGCCTTCCTCTATACTCCTCCCGGATATAAAAAAGGTGATCCTATCCCCTTTATCGTCGATGCTCACGGCGGTCCGGAAGGCCAGACCCGTCCTTATTTCCAAAGAAATATTCAATACCTGATCCTCAACGGCTACGGAGTTTTCGCTCCAAATCCAAGAGGTTCATCGGGATATGGGCTCGAATACCTGAACATGGATAATTACAAAAACCGCAAGAAATCTCTTCAGGACTATAAAGCAGGTGTCGAATGGCTGATTGACAATGGCTACAGCTCAGAAGGAATGATGGGGATTCGCGGTGGTTCTTATGGTGGTTATGTGGTGCTTGGTATGATAACTGAATATCCTGAGATGTTTTCTGCGGCTGTTGATGTGGTTGGCATTGCCAATTTCAAAACCTTCCTTGAAAATACCAGTGCTTACCGGAGAGCCTTGCGTGAATCTGAATATGGTCCTCTATCTGATCCGGAATTTTTGACATCGATATCCCCTATTCATAAGGCGAATATTATTAAGACTCCATTGTTAGTTGTGCATGGAGAAAACGATCCTCGCGTACCGGTCGATGAAGCTCGTCAGATTATTAAAGCTATTCAGAAAAACAAAGGAGTTGTTGATTCATTAATATTCCCCGATGAAGGGCATGGATCATCCAAGCGAGTAAATACAATTGCTGAATATCGCAAACAGGTCGAGTTCTTTGATAAGACTTTAAAAGCGATGAAAACGGATATGAAAAAGAACTGAAATAGAATTATCAAGATTAACAAAAAGGCAGGATCATTGAGACTCTGCCTTTTCTTTTTATATGATATAATTGTATTATAATCACTAACTCCTAATCCGTGGTAACCACATGGGAACCTTCTTCATATAGTTTTCGTAGTCTTTGCCAAACCGGTTGAGAAGTAACTTTTCCTCATAGCGAGCAATAAATGTCAGAAACCAAAAAATCATACAGAAAATTACTGATGATATCAGGGAGATACTAAATACTATTAGACCCAGGTAAAATACAAGTTCACTTAAATACATTGGGTGACGGACAATGCTAAAGACACTCTTATCAATAACAGAGGGAGTTTCTCTTACCTTACCAAAGACAATTACGTGTGACTTAAGAGCCAGATATCCTGATATTATTATCAGGATTATTCCAATCGGAATTCTTACCCAAATAGACATATGTTCATTTAAGAAAATCGAATACTTTATAAAAAAAGTATCAAGAATCCAGACGGCAATAAAAATACAAGCAAGTATAATTTGCCCGATGTCTCCAGTTGGATGTTCACCTGTCAAATCTTCTCTTTTATTAGTATTTTTATGATTGTGCTCCATAAAACCTACTCCACAAAAAACAATGAAACTATAAAGATCCGATTTATATAATAATAGAATGCTATTCCCCAATTATTTTAATCAAAACCCGCTTTCTACGGCGGCCGTCAAACTCGGCATAATAAACCTGCTGCCAGGGTCCGAAATCTATCTTCCCCTCCGTAATAGCCAGCATGGTCTGATTGTGTATAAGGAGATTCTTGAGGTGGGCATCTCCATTATCTTCCCCAGTCCGATGATGCTTGTAATCCTTACCAAATGGGGCGAGTTTCTCCAGCCATTCATCAATATCCTCAATCAACCCCGATTCGGCATCATTGACATATATCGCGGCGGTTATATGCATGGCGGAGACAAGCATAATCCCTTCTTGTATACCGCTCTCCTCCAGGGCATTCTCCACCTCGTGAGTGATATTGATATAATCCCGCCTTTGAGGGACATTAAAAACAAGATGTTTTCTAAAGCTTTTCATATAGTGCCTCTTTTAGTGCTTCTTTAATATAAAAACCAGTACTCAAAAAAATAAGGGTGGCTCCAAAGACGGCTCCACCCTAAATTAAATTTTCGAAATCATTAAGGTTTTCAACCTATGTAAAATCAATTTGTAATATCAACCCAGGCTTCAATAGAATATTTATCATTCAGTTCTGACTTGAGGGCTTTAGCCTCATTAAATGAACCAAAAACCCCAATACGAACCCGGTTATATAATTGTCCATCAACAGTCTCAGTCGTAACGTATGGCTCATACCCCCTTTTCTGGTAAGTGCGTACAAGATATTGGGCATAATCGCTGTTTTCACATCCGGCAACCTGAACAGTAAAACCGCTTCCTGCCGGTTTGCCCGGCATCACGTTTCTTTCGGTTTCTTCAGGGATTGCCCCAACACTCTTTGCTTCTTCAGTTAAGGTTATTGAATCCAACCTGGCCAGACTGTCTGCAATAGCTTCAGAATCAGGCTCGGTTTGCCCCATCATCTCTTTTTCAAGCTGGTCAACCTCATCCTTTTTAGAGCAGCCATAAACAAGTAAAATTGACATTAAAATAACAGTTATTAAATATATTGTTTTCATCCTGCCTCCACAGAATTAATAATTATCCTTCACTTCCGGAAATAAATTCCAGATCAACAATTTTTAGTTGTATAATCTATTAAGCACCATTAGTTTTTCCTGTCAACTAAAAGCATATTGATTTTAAAACATAATGGTTTTGCCGTGTATAACAATTAGAAGCCATTAGTATAAGTGAAGAAAATGAAGATGAATATTAAAGAAAACGTATTTGACCTGATAGGGAACACACCTATAGTTCGGCTTAAAACTGGTATCCTGGATAATGGTCAGGTTGCTTGTGTCAAGCTTGAGTATTATAATCCTTCGGGATCTTTGAAAGACAGGATGGCGTATTATATTTTAAAAAAAGCAATGGCAGAAGGTAAAATAAAAAAAGGCGACACGGTAATTGACAATTCTTCAGGTAATACCGGATCAGCATTGGCTCTTGTAGCCTTACAATTGGGATTGAAAGCGATAGTAACTACACCTGTTAAAACCAGTAAGGAAAAAATCGATCTCATGCGGTCTTTTGGTGCTGAGGTTTTAGTTACCCCTGAAGTTGATGTACATGATGATCCCAAGGGTTTTTTTGCAGTAGCTCGGCGATTGGCCAAAGAAAAGGGATATTTTGACCTGGATCAATATGACAGCCAGGTAAATGTGGAATCCCATTATTCCTCCACTGGTCCGGAAATTTGGAGAGATACTGACGGCCAAATAACTCATTTTATAGCTGGAATAGGAACCGGTGGAACTTTTTCAGGGGTTGCTCGGTATTTAAAGGAGATGAACCCAAAGATTAAAACCATTGCGGTTGACCCGGATGGGTCGGTATTTGCGGATTATATCCGGGAAGGTAAGAAGGTGCACGGACATTGCTATAAAGTTGAAGGGATCGGGTCTGATGTAATTACTAAGGCTATGCATAAAGATCTGGTAGATGAAGTTATAACTGTCAGTGATAAGGATGCTTTATTAAGAGCCCGTGAGATAACTTTAAATGAAGGGCTGTCAATTGGAGGTTCATCTGGGGCGGTGGCTGTTGCGATGGAACAGGTATCTGCTTATCTTGATAAAGGACATGTAATGGTTGGTATTTTTGGCGATGGTGGTATTCGTTATTTAAGCAAGTGTTATAATGATGAATGGATGCGCCAACAAGGTTTTCTGAAATAGTCGGAGGATAAAAAATAATATGTATTTTCTACTCACAATTATCTCTACAGCTTTAATATTTCTTAATGGAGCTTTAAGTAAAGGGGGCAAATCACCAGAACTTACAATTGAAGAACAGCTGTTTGATTTCGGGCATGTGGGCATTGAATATGATGTACAACATCAATATATATTTGAAAATCGAACCTCAGATACTATCCGGATTTTAAAAGCTACTCCCCTGTGCGATTGTACTTCGGCTTATGCTCTGGATTCGATCGTTTCCCCGGGGGATACTACCTTTATCAATATAAATTTTAGTACGAAAGATCAATATGGTCCAACAAATAAAGAAATTGTTGTAACCACCGACCATAAGCAGCTCGATTCCCTGCACTATTATTACCTCGCTATTGTTGGGCAATGGTTCGACGGAATTCGGTCTGATCCTTCCGCTTTACTATTCCTGCCTAAAAAAGGACCACAATCGGTTAAAATTCCAAACTATAATTTTGATAAAATCTCTATCTCGAGTTTTATTCAATATAGAGATTTTTTCACTATTAAAGAGACTGTCAGTGAAGCCAAAAAGGGGGAGTCATTAACTTTTGTAATTACACCCAGACAGGACTTGCCAAAAGGAAACTATCGATCAAATGTAACTCTGCACATTAATAAAGGTGAAGAATCTGAAGAGACGATCCTGACCATACCGGTTAAAATAGTCGTTTATTGAAGACTAAATATGCCATGTTGTTAAAATTTAATTGACATAAGATTGATAATAATTTTTCTTATAGAATCGAGGGTGACTCTCTGCTGTCCCTGGGTAGTTTTTTAGCCCCCTCTACCCAACCAGAGTAGCGCCCTCTTTTTTTCATATTTTAAAATTAAAAAGCATAAAAAAAACCGCCTAAGCAGGCGGTTTTTATAAAAAATAAATAGCTATTATTCTTCGCGTTTGACAATAGCAATACAGATATCATCATCATCAACAATCGGACAAACAGAGACACACTGCTGTTCATCTTCATCTTTACATTCATTACAGGTATTAGGATTAATCACATAGATATCACCTTCTGTAATTGATTCGGTCGGGCACTCTTCCAGACAGAGTCCGCAAGCGGTACATTCTTCAGTAATTTTCATCGACATGGTCAAAGTCCTCCAAAAGTATAAACTAACATCACTCTTATTTCAAAGTTGCATAATATACGAATTTTAAATCAAAAGATTCAAGGATTATTTTAAGAATCTTTTCACTAATAAAAATTATAATTAAATAGCCCCTCGAAAGTTAGCAGGGAAAACCTCACTTTTATGTCAAGATTATTCTATCCAAATTTCAGCATAAAAAAAGGCGGCACCCAGATTCGAACTGGGGGATGGAGGTTTTGCAGACCTCGGCCTTACCACTTGGCTATGCCGCCATAAAAAAAGAGCGGGAAACGAGACTCGAACTCGCGACAGCCACCTTGGCAAGGTGGTGCTCTACCAACTGAGCTATTCCCGCTTCAATCAGGATTTAATATATAATATCGGTTGTTCTTTTTGTCAACTTATTTCAAATATTACTTAAATTTTTAATTTATTTGATTTCTCTCTAAAAGGGTAGCTGTATTCTCTTTAATCCGTTCGACATACCAAGGGACCAGTTTTGTAAGCCATTTCAAATGAATTTCAGCCTTTTCCGGTTGTTTATATAACATGGCATAAATATAAAGTTCCATATGAGCCTCGTAGATTATTGAATCCTGCTTAACAATGGAATTTAACATATTCTGGGCTCGTTCATGATCCTGAAGTAACATATGGCACTTAGCTTTCTGATAAGCGAGATACAAATACGGCGGCAGGTTTTTAAATTCTTTAAACGCCAGATTGAATTGTTCCAAAGCGTTCTTATAGTCATTTTTACGAAAATACTCCAGCCCAAGCTTGTAGTAATCTACGTAAGCAAGAGGATAAATTGGACTTAGCTCACCTGTTATTGGGCGAACCTTCTTATATGCCGGCTTGAGTGTTCCTTCGGTATAAGAAAAAGTTTGAAAATACCAACCAATTGTTCTATATGATTGCATAAAGGCCGGATAAAGG
>CAYPUP010000022.1:0-420 GCA_964413795.1 uncultured Ignavibacteriales bacterium | reverse complement strand
AAGGAGCAAAGCCTTTTCTGCCGGTGCAGAAGGTTTGATTCCGGTAGAAAAAATGATATAATCCGGCTCACGATGCAAAATATAGGCAGAATTGTGTTTCCGTTCCTTCCAGGTTGTTTCCATACCCGCTATTTCAGGTTCAGCGTGGCGGGCAATGGTTGAATCGGTCAAGCCCAGCATATCAATAATATCATGTCCAATTAGTTCATATCCAAAGCTGCCGATTGTGGGTAAAGCTACCGAGAAATTTGTGTTGTCGGTTTCTTTCATTTTCTCAGCCACCAGCCTCATCCTTTCAGTAAACTCAATTTCAAGAGCATTATAAGTTGAAACGAATTTATAGGGAAGATAGACTGTAAAAGCTAAAAGAATGATTGCAACCAGCGAAACAATCATAGTCTTATTCTTATTACTTATATT
>CAYPUP010000021.1:10232-12932 GCA_964413795.1 uncultured Ignavibacteriales bacterium | reverse complement strand
GGAACGTTCCTCAATACAAAAAACCGGAGGATCTGAAATTGCAATTGACTGCTCGATCCGAAAGCTGGGCCACAGTATTTGCCGATGGTGACACGGCATTGTTCCTAAGCCTGATTCCCGGTAGATCGTATGACATTACCGCTAAATATCGCCTGACCTTATCGGTAGCCGTTCCAAATGCCGTTGATATCGATCTAAATGGAATAAGAATAAATCCGGTCTCATCTGAGACGGGGAGGATTTCAAGAGTTAATATAACACAGATTAATGTTGATTCATTTATTGATCCTGAACAATTTAACAGTGCCATTATTGACATAGAGAGTAATTCTGAACCTGTTGAAATAAATACGATCGATAGCGAGCAGCCACAATGAGTGTAAGAGATCTTGTAGCCCAATTCAAAATGAATAATCTTAAGAGGAAGATGGAACCCTCTTTTTTTGAATTTCCCAAAGCAATCCGATCTCCCAAACATATCCTTGTCTGCCTTCCGGGCGAACTGAGAGAGCTGACCTTAGTCAAACAATTTCTTCCAGGGATTTCTGATTTATTCAAACCGGCTTCTATTACCCTGCTGACCATGCCCGGTTTAAAAATTACCGATATTTTTCCGCGCAAGGGTTTTAATATATTGGCTCCCACAGTCGATCAGTTAACCTGGTCGGGAATGGCCAAAAAAAACTATCTGGAATTTCTGCAAAAAGAAGGCTTTGATCTTCTGCTCGATCTGAATCTCAGTTCTTCTATGTTCACTTCAAGTATTTTGTTGAGCTTCCCCAATGCAATTCGCGTTGGCCGGGGGAATCATCTTGGTCAGCCATTTTATAACCTGGAGATTAAAACCCGGTATCTTCGCGATGAATTAAACATCTATCGTTCTTTAATCGACACATTAAAAATCCTCAAAGAGGGCAATAAACAGTCTGCCGGTAGTCATCAGAAATAAGAAATTGGAGGCATAGTGTATCTAAAGCGACTGGACATCATTGGATTTAAATCATTTGCAAATAAAACCGCAGTTAAATTTTCAAAAGGAATAACAGCAGTTGTCGGACCCAATGGCTGCGGAAAAACAAATATTCTCGATGCCCTTCGGTGGGTTCTGGGAGAACAACGCACATCGCTCCTACGCGGAAGCAAGATGGAAGAGATTATCTTTAACGGAACCAGCGATGTCAAACCACTGGGAATGGCCGAAGCAACTCTTACCCTGGTTAATAATCGCGGTGTTCTTCCCACCGAATATAACGAAGTCCAGATTACCCGTCGTTTATTCCGCAGTGGTGAATCGGAATATCTGCTCAATAAAATCCCCTGCCGTCTGAAAGATATCACCGAACTATTTTATGACACCGGTGTCGGAGCCAGGTCATATTCGGTAATCCAGCAGGAGATGATCGATGCGGTCATATCCGACAAAGCCGAAGAGCGTCGGTTTCTGTTTGAAGAAGCAGCCGGTATAACCAAATATAAACAGCGCAAAAAAGCAGCTTTGAGAAAACTGGAAGCCACTGAAAGCGATTTTTTACGCCTTAAGGATATATACTCCGAAGTCCAGACACAGGTACGCTCATTAAAACGGCAGTATAAAAAAGCGGAGCGTTATAAAGAAGTGGCTGATGAAATCAAGCAGTGGGAATTGTATCTAAGCTCAAAACGGTTCAACGAAATTGAGAAAGAAAAAAGAGAAATAAAAGCCCGTCTTGAAGCTCTGAATGATAAAATCACCGAAAGAGAGACATCAATTAACACTCTTTCGGTCAAACTGGAAACAGAACGCAAACGGCAAATTGACCTTGAACAGGAACTTAACAAAGTTAATAGTCAGGCTTTTGATTTTACCGAACAAGCCCACTCTATGGAAAATAAAATTTCCGTACTGACTGAAAAACGTTCCAACGCCAGAACTCTTTGCGAACGGAATGAAAATGACATCAAAGCTCTTGAAGAAAGAGCCCGAATATTAAGCGAACAGACCCTTGAGAACGAGGAACTTCAGAAACAACAGGAAATAGAGCTGTTATCCCTTAATGAGCAGTTGAAATCAGCCCAGGATGCGCAAGCTGAAGCTGATAAAAGACTATTGGAAGCCCGCTCTTCAAAAGAAAATGAAAATCGCCAGTTATTGGAATTAGAGGGAAAACTTTCTTCAGGTAAAACCGAAGAAGAAAATCTTAAAGAGCAGGAGAATGAACTCTCTGCTTTGACTGGTAATTTAAAAAATAATATCGCTGAAAAACAAAATCAGTTTAAGCCACTAGAAGAAAAATTAGATTTTACCCGCAATCAACTTTCAGAATTCAACTCTCAGAAAGCCGCAATACAATCAAAACTTGAAGATCTGACTAATAATATGGAAACTCTTGTAGAGAGAAATGAAGAGTTAGGAGTTGAGTTAGCAAATCTGACCGCCTCCCGTGAAGCCTGTCAGGCTCGCAAAGGTCTACTGGAAGATATGATTATTCAATACGAAGGCTATGAATCGGGCGTGGTGGCGACGATGGAGGAACGGGATAAATGGCCGGGAATCACCGGAACAGTTGCAGATAAATTTGTCCCTTCGGAGGGAATGGAAATAGCTGCCGAAGCGGCGTTGGGTGAATTGGCTGGCTTTATTGTATGTAATGACAGAAAAACCGCCGAAGATGTAATAGCCTACTTAAAAGCTGAGAAAAAAGGGAAAATAGGAATTCTGGT
>CAYPUP010000021.1:0-10132 GCA_964413795.1 uncultured Ignavibacteriales bacterium | reverse complement strand
ATAATATCCGGTGGTTCGGATGATAAGTTCCCCCTCTTTAGGCGTAAAGAAAAAGTCGCCGAACAGGATAAGTTCCTCAATGAACTTCAACTTCAGCTTCAGAAGGCTGAGAGACAACGCAGTTCGATCATTGCTGAAATTGCCGGGATAAGAGCCCAATCGGGCACCATGACGGAAGAAAGTGAAACCCTCACTGACGATATACAAAATATTCAACAGGAGTTGAATGATCTTGAATATCAAAACAAAACCAACGAATCAGAAATCAACCGTCTGCAGAATGAATACAAATCGACTTCCGCTAAACTGGAAATTATCCGTAATCGCCAATATTCCCTGAATTTGAATTATTCCGAATTAGCCGGCCGAAAAGAGAATCTTCTTTTTACAATAACCAGAGGTGATGACCGCCTGGCCGAGTATGAACGGGCATCTTCGGTATCCCTTGAACAGGTTTCAAAATTACAGGTGGGGGTTGTTGAAGCACGCAGTCGAATTGAACAAACCGAGAGCAAACTTTCTCATATCAGGCAGCTCCGTGATGATATTGCCAATACGACAATAATCAAAAAATCTGAGATTAGTGATGCCGAGGCTGATATTGAAACTTCGACAGAAACGATAAACCGTCTGGAACAGGAACTAAAACAAATCTTTGAAAAACGATCTAATATCAATCAAAGCCAGAGCAGGCTCCATGGAGTACGTTCCGAAATCCAGACCGAACTCAATGAAAAAGAGGCCGAACTTAAAAAAATTCGAATCGAAAAAGAGACTTCATCAGACGAAAAACACCAGTTGGAAATGCGCCAGTCAACATTCGAGTCAGAAATCAGAGCTATTTCAGATCGAATCAGGGAAGAATTTGAAGCTGATATTTATACTCTTACTGATATCCATTGCCCTGATCAATCGCTTGATTATTCCGCCTCTCAAAACCATCTGAGAGATCTTAAGGAGCAGCTTAAAAATTATGGCGTGGTTAATCTGCTTGCTCTTGAGGAATATAAGACTTCAAGTGAACGAGAACTTTTTCTGGGCGAACAGATCAATGATCTTGAGAGTGCTCGTGATGACCTCAAAAAAACTATCACGAAAATAAATAAAACCGCCCGGCAATTATTCAACGAGACATTTGAAAAAGTTCAACAGAATTTTCAGAAGCTTTTCGTGGAATTATTTACCGGTGGTGAAGCTGATATAAGATTGGTTGACCCCAACGATCCGCTGGAATCCGATATTGATATTATTGCCCGTCCCCGTGGGAAAAAGCTTTTATCAATTACGATGATGTCTGGTGGTGAAAGAGCTCTTACTGCAATTTCTCTTTTATTTTCCTTATATCTTGTTAAACCTTCACCCTTCTGTATCCTTGATGAAATCGATGCTCCTCTTGATGATGCTAACTGCCGCCGCTTCCTTAAGATTATTGATAAATTTTCCGAGCAAACCCAGTTTATCACAATCACCCATAACAAAATCACGATGGAAGCTGCCAGCCACCTTTATGGCGTGACTATGGAGCAGCCGGGAATATCACAATTGGTTGCAGTCAGGTTTAATGATGATAAAGAGAGTGAAGAAGTAGTCTCTGTCGTCAGGGACAGCGAAAAAGAATATGAACCGGCCAATATAAATGAAGAGATCCCCGATGCTATCAGAGAGAGAATAGAAATGCCTCTGCCCTCAACTTCAGAATCGGAAGATAACCAGTAATACTACGGAGCCAGCATGTTTAAGCCTTTCGATAAGCTGAAAAAATCTCTCAGCAAAACCAAAGATCTATTATTCGGACAGATTTCAAAAGTCGTTCGTCTGCGGAAAATCGATGACGACCTTCTTGATGAAATTGAAGAGATTCTTATTGAAGCTGATGTTGGGGTTGCGGCTACCATGCGGTTAATCGAGAGCATTAAAATGAAAGCCAAAGAAGAAAAGCTCACCGAAGGGTCCGATGTTATTAATCTACTCAGGGAGGAAATTGCCCGAATACTTTCACGAGATGAAAAGCCGCTCTTTAATAATGATGACAAAAAACCGATAGTCTGGCTTATTATAGGCGTCAATGGAGTTGGTAAAACCACAACGATAGGAAAACTGGCTACTTATTTTTCAAAAGCGAACCAAAAAGTGATAATTGCCGCTTGTGATACTTTCCGCGCTGCAGCAATCGATCAAATTGGAATTTGGGCTGAGCGGAGCAATGTCGAAATTATCAAATCACAGGAAGGGGCTGATCCGGCGGCTGTTGCCTTTGATGCTGCTAAAGCTGCCGCAGCCAGAAACGCCGATATTCTTCTGGTAGACACAGCCGGACGTCTGCATACTAAAGCCAACCTGATGGAGGAGCTTAAGAAAATTAAAAGGGTGGTCAATAAGGCTATCCCTGATGCTGCCATTTACAGCAAGCTAATCATTGATGGTTCCACCGGACAGAATGCAATTTCACAGGTAAAAGTTTTTACCGATGCGGTTGGATGCGATGGTATCATCGTTACCAAGCTTGATGGCACCGCTAAAGGGGGTGTAATGATAGCTGTTGCTGAAGAACTGGGGGTTCCGGTTGATTTTATCGGAATTGGCGAGGGAATAGATGATCTCCAGCGGTTTGACGCCAAACAATTTGCCGAGGCTTTGTGCAATGAAAACTGAGTATTCCATTAAGACAACTTCGCGGGAGCAGATGATTGATGTGACTTCTCTGGTTCAGAAAGCTGTTACGGAGAGCAAAATCAAAGATGGTTTTGCTTTTTGTTATGTCCCCCATACTACCGCTGCTGTTACAATCAATGAAAATGCCGATCCCGATGTCACCTATGATATTTTATATAAGCTTAAAAAAGAAATTCCCCAATCTGAAGGGTATCATCATGCCGAAGGAAATTCTGATGCCCATATCAAATCATCTTTATTTGGTGCATCACAGCAGATCCTGATTGAAGAAGGTCGATTAGTTTTGGGATCATGGCAGGCAGTTTTCTTTTGTGATTTTGATGGCCCTCGCCAGAGAAAGTTTTACGTCAGGGTTGTACCTATTGCTTAGTATTAATATAATTCTTATAGGGAAAAACAAAGATTCCTGGGTTACCGAAGGCTGTACCCATTATGAAAAGCTGTTATCCAGATTTACTAATTTAAACTGGTTGGTTATTGTCCCACCAAAAAAAATATCATCCCTCTCCCCTGCGGAGATAAAAGCCAAAGAAGGGAAATTAATTATTCAGACGATTTCAAAAGGTACTGTCATTGCTTTAGCTGATTCAGGAAAGAAAGTTGACAGCCATCATTTTGCTGATTTGCTGGATAAGCTTCATACTTCCTCCGGTGGGACTATTAATATGATCATTGGGGGAGCTTATGGCCTGGATCAAACCGTCATTGATAAAGCGGAGCTTGTTCTCTCCCTGTCATCACTGACCTTTTCTCATCAATTAGTTCGTCTGGTATTGCTTGAACAGCTTTACCGAGCATTTTCCATTCTGCATAATACCGATTACCATAAATAACAAACGCCTGAAAAATCTGTGATTCTTCAGGCGTTCTGGAAAGACAAGGGAGGGATTAAATCTATTTGAGCATAATCATCTTCTTAGTTTCAGCGAAATCACCGGCTGTCAGACGGTAGAAGTAAACACCGGAGGCAACCTGATCGCCTGAGTTTGTCGTGCCATCCCATTCAATTGAAATCTGTCCGGCCTCGCTTAAATCACTAATTTCACGAACAAGGCTGCCGTTTACATTATAAACCTGGAGGCTCCATTCGCATTGATTCGGGAGATCAAAGCTGATTGTTGTGATCGGGTTAAACGGATTTGGATAGTTCTGATGTAAAGCGAAGCCAGTCGGCAGGGCACCCATCTTTGAGGCAACCGTGTATGGACGGCCATAATAATCAACGACTTCAACTTTATTCAAAATGGGTTCACCTGAACCACCAATCTCGATTTCAAGAATATTCTTTATTCCAGCATCAATTTTTGATGTTCCGAAACTGAAGACCAAAACTTTAAGCTGATTTTCATAGATGCCCCACATAAGATCCATACCATCTGCTTCATGAGCCAGTTTGACATTGTCAATACTGACTTCATCCGGAAGATCATAGACCAGGTGAGCCGCACCGATATTTGAAATTGCATCGGTTGAAATAATCATTTGGTTTTCTTGATATTCAGCCGAGAGAATCAGCTGCTCGTCATACGGACTCATTTTCGGAATCGGTGGAGCATCCCCGACAATTACTCTAATCAGATAAACAAGATCGGCCACACTAAGGGTAAGGCCGTCAGCGTTGACATCCGAGGCTGCTGTCTGGCCGGCAATGCTTATGGTAAAAGCACTGAAGCCATAAATAAAGTAGTTGGTTAAAACAACGGCATCAGCAATTTCATAAGCAACACCGTTGAGGTTGATATCACCGCGGTCATCGATAGAATCCGGGTGGATTACACAAATGCCGCCATTGTAGAATTCGACACAACGGATTGGAGCCGGCTTGCCTTCGATTGACTGTATACATGCCTCCGGCGTTCCAACAGTAAATGGACGACTGGCTTCCGGATAGAGAATATCATCTTCTTCATCCCACGACAGGATACCTTCGTAATTATAAATTCTTATATCAACCAACTGATTATATCCGGTAGGATCGGAGAAGCTGTTATCACCACAGTCAAACCAGACAAATCTAATAGGCAGGAACTGATCCCCAAGATTCTGATCGTTAGCCACATAAAATTCCGTCACAATAAAGAGACCTTGCGGGGATAATGTTCCCACCGGGGGATGGAATGGGCCATTGTTGATATCAGCTAGGCCAATCAATCTTAAGAGTCCTGAAGGACATCCTACACAATCAGCAACTTCTGTACGGTAAGTGAAATATTCCCATCCATCAATTTCGGTCCCACTAATTGAACCCCAATTGAAAGACAGAACTGATGCATCATAACTTAAGAGCAGATCAAAGCCGGCTATCTGTTCATTTGTTTCAATATACAGGTTAACTTCCTGATTTACTCCGACTACAGTACAGCTATCGGTTTGAAGACTGACTTTAACACATACATCGCAATCCTCATCTTCAATTACTTCGACATTAAAACTGCCCTGAATGGTATGGCAGTCATCAGTAACTTCGAAACAGAAAGTGTAAACTCCAAAACTATCGGGCAGGAAACATACCTCTCCACTGTTATTTGAAGCAGGTATATAATTGCCTGCACCGCAAGTCATAGTAAGAGTTACTTCGGATTCAAGGTCATCAGCAAAAATTCCATCAAGACAGATCGAATCCGGATTATCAATACATCTGACAAATGTCTGGAAGCTCGGCAAGGTTAGACTCGGTTCCAGATCCTCTTCAACAATAATTGTTGTACGGCAGGTTTCGGAACCACAAAAACCATCGACAGTCAGATCAATATTGTAAGTGCCCGCTTCAGTGACCGTAATACAAACCTCTCCATTTGAATAAGTACCTATCGGCTCTACTGAGACAACAGCTCCGGTTCCACTGAATGAAACGGGATAACAAATCGTCTGAGGACCAACCAGACAAAGCAGGGTATCAATATTGTTTGGACAGGTAATCTGAACCGGATCAGCTTTGACAACCTGGATAGTAAATTCACAGGTATCGACACCACAAAGGGCTTCAGCGATCATGGTAATATTAACAGTTTCAGTTTTATCAGTTGGGATACAAACCTGGCCAGTGGCAGGATTATAATGTCCTTTAGGAGTTACCGTAACTATCGCGCTACTGGGCGAGATCGGAGCCGAAACACAGATAGTGTCTGGTCCGCAAATTGTATCAATAGTAATACTGGTGGGGCAAATTATTGTTGCATCGCCGCCAATTAGGACTACAACCACAGCAGTATCTTTATCCATTGCACCGCATGAGTCGGTTGCGATAACTTCAATTTTATGAGTACCAACAGATTCAACAGTAAAACAAAGAACTGAATCACCTTCGATTTGACCAACCGAAGTAGTAACCGAGGCAAGGTTTCCATCCGGATCGAAGATTGTAATCGGAATACAAACCTCGGTAAATTCACAAGTAGTAATCGGATCGACTTCGACAGTAGTAATAACCGGTGATCTGTTAAACGAAGCAGTAACGGTAAAACTGCAAGTATCAGCACTACAAACACCAGTTCCTATCAGAGTGGTTGTATATTGTCCTTCAGATAAAATCGGGAGACAAACCGTTTCACCATTTATATATGATGATCCGCTACCAGTTATAAGAGTATATGGTCCGGTAATACCAAAGTCGAAACATAATGTATCCG
Source organism: uncultured Ignavibacteriales bacterium (assembly GCA_964413795.1). Lineage (GTDB taxonomy): Bacteria > Zixibacteria > MSB-5A5 > GN15 > FEB-12 > DAOWMZ01. Next base: position 3,830 of record CAYPUP010000021.1, on the reverse strand, counting down.
GTCCGCAGAGTATCACTGAAGTATCATTGGGGCAGGTAATAATAATCTGGTCAGTGATGATGACTTCAACCATTACATTACAAGTGTCGGTATTACACTCTGCTGTTCCAATTACTGTTAATTGATAAAATCCGCCAGTATCAGCCATGAAACAAAGCTCATTGTCACTCCAGCTTCCCAAAGATGTCGTTACATTGAAATTGGAGCCGGTAACATTGAGAGGAACACAAACTTCCTGCGGAGTACAAAGATTGACCGTATCCGGATCAATCCTGCATTCTATATTTACAAAATCGCCGGTTTCCACAGTTATGCAGAAATAGGCGGTATCGGATAATCCGCACTCATCGTATACCCAGACACGAGCACAATATTGGCCGGAAGTATCCGGGGTAAAACATATTTCTCTGGTTGATGAATTATAATGGCCCAATTCGGTAAAGATCGAATCAAGATTTCCATCGGGATCATTAATTTCTACAGGAATACATATCTCTTCCGGTTCACATTGAGTGTAAAGAGTATCTAAAATCGTAATGTTAATATCAGGATAATTATTCTGGTTTACAGTTACATAAACATAGTCCGAGTCGCTGGCGCCGCAGGAATCAAAAGCGACAACAGAAATATAGTATTCACCCGGTTCATCAGGCGTAAAGCAGATCCTGCCAGTCGAGGGATTATAACTGCCGCCTGTAACAATCACGTTGGCCAGGTTTCCATCAGGATCGCTAACTCCAACCGGCAAGCAAATTTGTTCAAGTGCACAACCGGCTATAGTTGTATCTCTCGGTAGAAGTACAAGAGGTCCGGTGTTGCATTCGATTGTAACATCAAATGAACATTGGAACTGGCTGCAGGGCGTGGTTGCAGTCACAGTGATATGATTAACATTTGAGCATTCCGACCAGAAGCAGATTGATTCGCTCTGAGCATCATACCAGGTATTAATTCCGGTAACTGATATATTTACACCCTCAGGGAGATTAGGCATCGGGAAGCAGAAGGTGTCTATTAGAGTACAAGTAAATACCGTTGTATCATTGGGACATTCAAGGGAGATTCCAAGATCGGTCTCAATTCTGACAACACCGGTATCAACAGCAATATTGCCACAGGAATCGATAGCAGTCACAATAATATTGAAATTACCACTGTCATAAGGAGTGAAACAGACTTTACCATCGGCATAGGTCCCCCGGTTTACATATATTGTATCGATATCATTATCAGGGTCAAAGACGGTTACATCCAGACAGATTGTCTGAGGGTAGCACAAATAGAGGGTACTGTCAGGGACAAAAACCGTAGTTGGAGTGTTGTTAACAATTACTGCAATATTTACAGTATCAACAGCGCTAAAACCACACGAGTCTATTACCTGGCCAATTATCACATAATTTCCTGAGGTATCTGGAGTAAAGCATAATTGTTCGGTATTTTCGTTATAATTACCGAAATTAAATTCCAGTGATTCGTATACATCTATAGTTGAAACATTTATGCAAATTTCATTTAATTCACATTCTTCTTCAACCGAGAAATCATCGCCTAAATCTACAAAAGGCGTTGGAGGCATTATAACAGTTACATCAATCGTATCACGAGCTATGTGCCCTTCACATTCTCCCTGAACCTCTGCGATCAAAGTATACGTTCCGGCGGTATCGGGATAGAAACAGATATTACCTGTTAACGAGTCAATAAAGCCGGGATAGTAAACAAAGGTATTAACCGGATCTCCAGTTGTAGTGAAATCAAAACAGACCTTTGTTTCACCGCACAAAGTAGATGAAAAATCATCAGACAGAGTAACTGTTGGAGGTGTGGGACGGTAAACTGTTACGTGAGTTGTATCCGAGATTACACTGCATGAGTCGGTTGCTGTTACTATCAAGGTATAGATTCCAGCGGTATCAGCTACAAAACAAACTCTATCGGTACCGGAATCATAATAGCCAAAATTTACATTAACATTCTGAAGATCAAAATCAGGATCACCGACAAAGGCATCAAAGCAGACTGTCTCGGTGATACAAACGGTAACCTCAAAATCATCCGCCAGATTAACCCAGGGGGGCTGGCTTCCTTCAATAGTAACCGGAACGGTACAGGTATCGGCATTACCGCAGATATCAGATACTTCGATGATTATATCAAATTGTGATGAAGGATCAGCGACAAAACAGACGGTTTGGCCTTCAATTGCAGCATTGCCAGAGAGAATATTATATGCGAAGGAATTTGGTATTGATGATTCAGCGCTGATATCAAAACAAAAAGTATCCGTTACACAGGTATTAAAAGTTAATTCGCCTGGACATGTTATAACCGGCGGCTGGATATAAATAACGGTAACAATTATAGAATCCTGAAGACATCTTGGATCAGGAGGTTCTTCTTCAAGGCCGAAAGGTGAGCAATCATCAAAAATAGAGTAATAGAAGGTATAAGCCAAGGAATCCCCTTCAGTAGGTGTAAAACATTGTTCACCGGTCGAATCATTTAGAAGTGTAAAGTAACCTGGACCGCCTACCTGGTTGACTATGACAGCATCCCCCTGCTCATCAATAAAAGGAATTTCAAAACATAATTCACTCGGCTTACAGATGAATATTGTAGTATCGCTAAATCCAGGGTTAGGGAGAGAATTCATAATAATACTATCATAAAGCGTGGCAGTGTCAGCATGGCATTCATCATAAACTGCAATCTGGAAAATATAAGTACCGGTAGTATCGGGATAGTAATAAATAAGACCAGTAGCTGTATCAAGGGTACCTAATTCAGAGATCAACTCAAATCTTAGTACCTGACCTTCAGGATCGTTAGCATACATTTTAACATATCTGACATCACCGAGACTACAGAGTCTGGCGCTTTTATAGAGGTCACCAAAATCGGGCGGTTCGTTTACATAAACAATATATTTTATCTGATGATAGGAAGAATCCGCTCCCGGACCAACGACAAGATATTCAATTATAAAATTTCCATCATTGGCAGGGGTATAAGTATAATACCCGTAAAGCGCATCTGATACATCATAAGTCAATACTCCCGGACCGGAGAGAAGAGCCATACTGACATAACTATCAATCTGTCCGTCAAAATTATAAATGAGAGTATCATAAATAGTTTCACCCAGGCAGAGATTAACGGTATCAACAGGTATGCAGGTATTGTCCCCGGATGGTTGAACCACCGGCTCTCCACTTGAAGCTGCCGAAGCAACTGATGTAAAACAGATTATTACACATAATACTATAAAAGTATTGAACATCCCTAAACGTCTCATCTTTCCTCCAGTAATATTTTATTTAGCTCCCTGGAGCTCTATATTCAAAACAGTACATAGTCCCTTTTTTGCAGGACTATTAATATCTAAAAAAGAGTATACAACTCCCTCAACCGCAAAATTTGGCGTTTTCTCTACCATATTCCTTTTTTGAATCTGGATACTAAACTCTTTAGCAGTAAATAATATGTACTTTAATTTATCCATCTAAATATATATTCCTAAGCTAAATTGTCAAGACCTATTGGCCTGTCCAGCTACATATGCAACTTCTGTTCCAATTTTTTAAGTCTTTATAAACCCATGACTTGCACGTCAATTTTGCGGATATCTGCAAATTCTTGTCGATAATATGAATCCAATGTCAGTTAAATGTGTGTAAAAATGCCTACTTTGGTATATATGTCCAAAAAATAATGGAAATGCTTAAGTTCTTATTCAGATAATTTGTGGAAATTTATTTAATATATAGGAATAAAAAAGTGCTGTCAGAGTCACTCCGACAGCACCGTTATATAAATTAATTGTAGTT
>CAYPUP010000020.1:8988-12943 GCA_964413795.1 uncultured Ignavibacteriales bacterium | reverse complement strand
ATCCATAATTCCAAACGATGCCCGTCTGTCGGCCTTGATTACAATCAAAGCTCGAAAATTTTTAGCGCGAGCTTTATTTATTTCAGCCGAGACAATATATTTATCACAAACACGAACCACTCTTACGGTAGTTTCTATATCCCTGCCCTCAACATTGATCGTTGCCTTCTGGACATAATCAACATACAAAGAATCATACTTAGTGACCGTGATATTAATAATATCCTTATCCGGTAATTCAATTTGAGAATGGGAGGTGGGCAGTTCCACCGCACGAGCTTCCGGTGGTTTAAACTGGGTCGTCGCCATATAGAAAATTAATAAGAGAAAGGCGATATCCACCATCGGTGTCATATCGATTCGGATTGCTACTCGCCGTTTCTTTCCAGACATATCTTATATTCCTTGTTTTGCTTTTAGGATCTGAAGAACTTCAAAGGTTGCTTCATCAGTAGTATAATTAAAAGCGTCAACCTTATTAACAAAAAAGTTATAAAAGAAAATACCAAGAATACCGGAAATAAGACCACCGGCAGTATTAACCAATGCTTCGGAAATACCGGTAGCCAGTGCAGTAGCATCAATCACGCCACCTTCAACATTACCGGTCGCCGCAAAAGCGCGAATCATACCAATAGTGGTTCCCAAAAGACCGACCATCGTGGCGATTGAAGCAATGGTTGACAAGGCAATCAGGTTCCGTTCGAGAAGTGGTCCTTCAAGAGCATTGGCTTCTTCAATAGCAGACTGGGTAAGAGTTATTCTCTTTTCAGCGTTATATTCGCCTGAATCTTTTATTTCACGATAACGGTCAATGCCAGCCCGTAAGACATTGGCTGTGGTTCCGCGCTGTTTATCACAAGCAGCCAGAGCACCGTCAAAATCGTCATTCTGAATCAGGGTTACCAGTTTTTTAAAGAAAATCTGCACTGAACTTTTGCCTTTGGCAACCTTGTAAAGAGAAACATATCTCTCAATAATAAATACCAGCAGCATAATAAGAATCATAATAAGCAGCACCACCAGAGGGCCGCCCTTATAGATTGAATGCACGATTGGATTTTCTGAGGTTCGGAATACTCCGTACCACAATCCAAAACCAATTGCAAATGCTATAAGTGCATTAAGAGTTACGAAGATCGTCTGTTTAACCACTTGAAAAATCCTCCAAGTTATTTAATCAAATAATTTAAATTTCCACACCTTTAACAGCAACCAGAATAGAGGCTCCTAAAGTCACAATAATTCCCCAGGAAATAGTATCGAGGAAAGTTCCGACTCCATAAGAGTCTCCGAGACTGGAGAAAGTTGAAGCAGCATCAAAACTGTAACTTGCTCCGAAAAATGAAAATAAAAGTGCTGCGCCAAACAAGATCAAGAGCAGCCAATTATATTTTAAGATTTTCTTCAATTTTAAAGCTTTTTCATCAGCCGAACCTTTTAAGCCAAAAAGGCCATAAACTGTATATGCCGGAAGAGCTATACTCAGGAGAGTGTAAATAAAAAATATAATTCCAGTAATTATCAAAATGAAGCCGGATGAAAATAATTTTCCGCCGACCGAACCGATAGCTATCAAGGAACCCAGACCGCTAAGGCGAGTATTTTCCTTATAGGATTTCTTCTTTGCAATAAAGCCATGAATAATCTCTTCAGATGTCCCCTTTTGTTCAGAAACAACCCCTGTTTCACCTTCTTTACCAGTGGTAGCGATAGGCATAGTCATGGTATCGATTGAAGTTGCCACTGTTCCAAGACTGTCAGGTGATATCAAATTGGCATTCAAAGCGGTACTGTCAGCCTGCTCATCAGGGACTACTTCAGTTACAGCAGCCACCTCTTCAATTTCATCATAAACACCATACCAGGGAATGAACAATGCACCAAAAATAATCAAGGAAGCAATCAAGAGTGTAAAACGATCCATTGTCGAGACTCTCTCCTCGCATAGGATGCAGTCTTCCCGAATTATTTCACCGCTGGCTCTTTTAGCCTGAAGATTCTTAACAAATTTGTCCTTTTCCGCATCAGATTTAAATAGATCCTTTGTTTTACCGGGAAAAACTTCAAATCCGATATACTTCATTCGATCATTTTCTTTGATGCGATTGGCAGAACTATTCTTTTTTTTATCGTCAGCCATTCAGACTCCTAAACACACACATAATTTCGTAATATATAAAGTAATCAATTTTCAGAAAATTCAAACTGAATTTCATCCCTATTTTTCTTGGCTTCCGCATGATTCGGGTCGCATTTCAAAACTCTGCCATACCAAGCGTGAGCTTCTCTAAAATCATCTTCGCCTGATCCATCTTTTTCCTTGGACTTATCAGCTGCTCTCAGATGATAGCATTGAGCTACCCAAAGCACCAACGGAATATCAGAACACGGGCCGCCATTGGCATCAGCTTTAATACAATTATATGCATCTGTCAAATAGCCGAGGGCTTTGGAGTAATTCTTATTGCAAACACCTCCGAAATAAGCATAACCTAATGATTTTTTAGCATCACAGTTATCTGGCTCTATCGTGAGTAATTGCTGAAAATACTTAACACCTTCTTCGCAATTGCCAAGTTGATAAAGGTTGGTATTGGCAACCATCATCAGAGCTTTGGAATCACTGGGATCGTATTGCAGATATTGGGTCATATAATCAGCAGCTTTGCGGTATAATTCATCCGGATTAGCAGGTGGAGCTGCTTCTCCCTCTTCGTCAACAAACTCTTCCTCACCACCTTCACCTGCCTGATTAGCCAGATTAAGGGCGCAGTATGCGGCATTCTTTATTATATTCATATTGGAAGAATCAATACCAGCTACAATTCTCTTATCATAATATTCAATAGCCTGAGCATAGCTCTGTAGTGAATGATACCCGATCGCCACATTCTGTAATATTCTATTTTGATCAGGATTCTCTTCCAGAGATTTCTTATAATACCCAATTGCAGTCGAATAATCTTTCGGGTCACGGTAAAAATAATCATCGCCAAGCAACTGGTATAGTTCAATATCAGAGATGCGGGAGCCATATTCTGTTCCCTGCTTTTTAACCCATTCAATATGCTTCAAAAGCATCTCTGTACTCTTCTCATAGTCCTTAATTCCCCATAAAGCTTTACCATAATTAAAATAAATATCACGGGCTTCATAGGGAATAGAAAGAACGGCCTCGAAATATTTCACAGCATCTTCATAACCATAAAGATTAACATAAGCCATAGCCAAGCCAAAAAAGACGCGAACATTTGAAGAATCCGGAGTTGAATTGGAAAGTTCAAGAAAACGCTTATATGATCCAATGGTCTCTTTAAATCTTTCATTGCGCTCTTCCCGCGTTCGGGAGGAAAGACCGGCTTTAAAATATATTTCACCGGCTCTCATCCATGCCGGGGCATGAGTACTATCTTTTGTTAAAACAGTTCTTAATTTTTCTATAGCACAGTTATAATCTTTTGCTTCCAGACAGGCTTCCGCCCAATGGAAATAAACTTCAAGGCCAGCGGTATCTAATTGCAGAGCCTTTTCATATTCCATCATAGCCAGATATGGGACACCACTATAAAAATTGGCGTCACCAAGATTAATATGATATTCGGCAATGGTAGAATCACCAACAATAGCCTGGCGAAAAGCAAGGTCAGCTTCAGTGTAATTCTTCATAGCCAGCATTACCAACCCATAGCCATTTTCAAAGACATTTTTCAAACCATTTCTGGCTTTTTTACGTCCTTCCGTCATCTGTTCCAAGGCGGCATCAAGCTCCTCGAGTTGAATATAACAAAGACCGAGTTGATACTTTGATTCCAGATGACTCTTTTTCTTGTCAAGGGCGGACAGAAATAAATCCCGTGCTTCCTCAATACGTCCCTGATTATAACGGATCATACCAAGAACATAAAGATTGTAATGGTAAGCTTTGTCTACCGAAATCTCATTATTTAAAAGG
>CAYPUP010000020.1:0-8978 GCA_964413795.1 uncultured Ignavibacteriales bacterium | reverse complement strand
TATCACCATTGTTTAATGCCTCCATAATAGCCGGCTTGACTTCTTCAGCATTGATCTCATTTACTGCTAAACCACAAAACAAAACAGCAGTAAAAAAACAACCTACAAGATGTGTTAAAAACTTATTCTTCAAAACAATCCCCTTACAGGTTTTTTTAACAAGAAAACATAATAATCGTATTTTGTTTCATGTCAAGTTAATTATTAGTAAGGATATTACCCCTTGGCAGGATTCGGGTTAGAGTTTTTTAGTGTCAGCACTTGCTCTAATCGTAAAATGAAATAAATCAACATTCCTACCAAAATAATTGTTTTAACTTCGGTTGATATTACCATATCAAATGTTGATTGGATATATAATCCAGTTACTAACATAATCACCGCCGTTAAAAGGTTTAACATCCTGATCGCACTTTCCACGATGTCCTTCCTTTCCTTATACAATCAATCCAGACGTTTCTTCCATTCCTCACAGCGGTTATTCAAATTTAAATGATCAAGAATTATGCCAACGGCAAACTCCAGGCAAATTGTGCAGCTTTAGTCGTTGTGTAGTATGAAATTACAGATAGAAGTTTAATATTTGACCAGGCGAGATAAAATGTTAACGCAATTATTGCGCTTAGCTGATTTTGACAAACATTTAAAATACGACTTAATATGTTGTCTATTAACTATTTACAATTATAATGTATTAAAATAATGTTTTAAATTGAAAAATCACCAAAGATACTTAATTCGTACTTTTTCACTACCATTAATGATTAGCTGAAGTAATCCTTCATATTTTACCGGTTTCCCATCAAATCCAATCGCTGGATAAAACTTAACCCTCGAAAAAACTTCATACATTATTCTGTAAGTATCTCTACTGGTTTTCCCTGCCCTCAAAATTTTTGCTATTCCGGATGTGTCCACAGTTACATATAAACCTAAAGTATCATTTAACAATCGGGGAATATTTGAGATCCTTATATTATCTCCCTCAACCGACCGGGGAATTGGCTTCTGGATAATATTAATTATATCCGGAATAATCCTGAGACGTTTTTTATTATGGATAGAGAGTGTGTCACTCTGATTATAATAATATTTTTGGGTAGGATAATATATCTGCGGAAAAAAAGAAATTAACAGGTAAGGACTGCTGGAGATATTGGTATCATTCACTTTGGCCGGAACAAATTCGGACCAGAGCGATGCTGACATTAACGTCGTCGTATAGTTTGAATAGGTGGAGAGTATTTCCTTAACATTCTTAACTTCCCCCTGTTCGTCTAAATCCAACTGGAGAAGAATATAGGGATAAAGATCAAGGCTGTCGTTCCAATCGATATTGCAAAAATATTTAGGAAAGTAATTTATTTCAGGCAGACTGATATTATTGAATCCGAAAGTATAATAAAAGAAATCAGGATCTGCTATATTAAATTCACTATCTATTGGAAATAGAAAATCGGGGGTTTGAATTCTTGGATTTATACGAATTTTAACCGGTAGAATTGAAGTAACTTCATTTTTGTTTAACAGGGCTGGTACGAAGTTGCAATTAGTGAGAAATTGTTTTGCATATTCACCGGCCAGGGTTTCTTTTTCATCTAATACGTTTATGCTTGAGACGTTGCCGCTGTTATCAATACTCAGGAGTAAGATAAATTCTGTTTCTCTGGTTAGATTAGGAGATTTGACATCTGAATAAAATATTTCAGGAACTTTTTCCGGGTAAGCGGGAGCAAATCCATATAAACCTGGACGGTTAGTCCCGGCCATAAGAGATAAGTTTATCATCATTAGAAGCAGAAGCGACAATTGATATTTTTTCATAGTATATACCTGTTTAATTATTACTTCAATTACGGATTATACATATTTAAGCATGAAATATGAAATATAAAATCTATTAATATTTAAGTGGCTGCTTGACAATGAGCTTAATAATTCGGTTAACTTGTTTGATACTCAGCATCTCTTAATAAAAGGAATGACAGTGTTTGATATTGGCCGCCAATTTTTTAAAAATATTTTTTCATCCTGGTTTGCTTACCTTATTAGAATCGTTATAACATTCCTTTTTGTCCCATATATTACAACTGTATTGGGCGGAGAACGCTATGGCGTATGGGTAATTATTTTTCAGACAATATTTTACTTTTCACTCCTTGACTGCGGGTTTTCTTCGGCTCTGACCAGGTATATCTCTAAATATCTCAGTCAAAAAGACTTTCAGGGCATTAATAAAATCCTGAATAGCGCCAATTTACTCTATTTGATAATAGGTGTCTTGGTCTTTGGCGGAGTGTATCTGTTTGTCACCTTCTTTTTTGATTACTTCAAAATTTCAGATCCAGCTTTAATACAGGAAGGAAAAAACGCCCTCTTGATTCTCGGAGCCTTTATGGCTTTTAATTTTATCGCTCTTCCCTTTGGTAACAGCCTCGGAGCTTTCCATAGGTATGATATCGTTAATGGGTTGAATATAGCTGAGGAAATCATACGCACCATAATTATGGTATTTATGCTTTATCGCGGAAATGGCCTTGTTGAGTTGGCTTTCGTAATCTTATTGCTTACGGTAGTAAAACATCTTGCAGGAGCGGCCATACTGCTCAAGCTCTATCCCGAACTCAATTTCGCTCCAGGAAACTCTGACAAACCAACAATCAAAATGCTTTATGGTTATTCCAAAATATCATTGGGGATATCTCTTTGCTGGCTGCTGATATATAACACTGATACAATATTGTTGGGCTTTATGACATCATCTGCAGCTGCAGCTATATACTACCCCGGCGCTCAGTTAATGCGTTATATACGCAATGTTATTAATGCTGCCGCAATCCCTCTGGTACCTGCAATATCCCACCTCGAAACGGTGAGCGACCTGACTGTTGTCAGGGATATTTATTTAAAAGCCATTAAATATGTCAGTTATTTTTCTTTTGCTCTTGCCGGGGGAGTGATTGTATATGCCCAATATTTTGTCAACCTGTGGCTTCCACCGGAATTTTACGAGGCTGGAATGATCATGAAAATATTAGCCATCGGTACCGCTTTTCTGTTACCGCAGATAATTGGTGAATCGGTTCTATTTGCAGTCGAACAGCACCGCAAACTGTTGTTTGTGTTAATTATCGAAACGGTTATAAAATTATTGTTGGCCTTCCCGTTGATAAAGATGTATGGATTAATAGGCATGGCTTACAGTGTGGTAATACCACAGGTTCTCCTTTTTACTACCCTTTATCCTTATATTATGGCTAAAGTATTAAAAAGCGAGTTCAGCACGATTATAAAAGTAATTAGCAAAGCCGCCATTCCGGGTTTATTGATTACCATGCCTCTGGCAAATTTAATGCAATATGCCTACCCGCCAGAAACATGGTTTGCTTTTTTTGTGAATTTGGCCATTATATTTATTGCCGTTTTAATCCTGGGATTTACTATCTCTGACACAAAAGACCGCAAAAAAATAACCGGATGGATTAAAATAATCTAAACCATTCGACAGGCAACATTGTTGTTCATTTTGATATTATCTAAAATCAATAATTGTTATGAAGATCCTCTAATGCTGCAGTTACTTTTTCCACTGTGGGAAGACAGGCATTGTCCCCATCAACTCCATAAGCAACTCTGGCATCAATGGCTGTAACCAATTTAATGGGAGCTTCCAGATGATAAAGACCTTCCCCTTTAGTAATTACTGATGCAATTGTAGGTCCGATACCACCGGTTTCGCGATCTTCAGTTACAATTAAGACCTTACCGCAATCTTTGGCAGCTTTAAGAATAGCCTCATTATCGAGAGGTTTAATAGTCCTGAGATCAATAATGCGGACATTAATCCCTTTCGCCTTGACAATTTCTGCCGCTTTACGGCTAATATGGACAGTGGCGCTGTAAGTAATAATTGCAACATCAGTGTTTTCTTCATCGTAAACTCTGGCTACTCCAAATGGTATAAGCTCATCAATATCAGGAATCGTAGTCTCAACGGGGATTCCCTCCCAATCACGGCGATTATACAATGCTACTGATTCACAGAAAAGTACCGGATCATCGGTTGCCCATGCGGTTTTAAGCAAGCCCGCGGCATCATAGGCATTGGATGGGGTTGCGATTAGCAATCCCGGGATATTTGCCCAGGTCCCCATATTGGACTCAGAGTGCCAGAAAGCACCTGCCCCTTGTTTATAGCCGCCAAAGGTTGTACGTATCACCATCGGCATTTTATACTGCATATTAGAACGCTGGTAAGTAGTGGCACATCGGTCCTTTAATACCTGGTAGGCAGGCGACATATAGTCGAGGAACTGAATTTCAGGGAGAGGGCGTCTACCCTGGTAGCAATGACCGATTGCCCGTCCGATAATTCCGGCTTCATCAAGAGGAGTATTAAAACAGCGGTCATTACCGAATTCTCTCTGAAGATTTTTAGAGACGAGGAATACTCCCCCTTTGCCCTTTAGATTTTTTTGCTTATCAAATTCTTCAGCCATATGGCCTGAAAAATCAGCGACATCTTCCCCGAAAAGGAGAACATCTTCTGTCAATCCAAACAGATCAAATAATGTATAATTGATGGCAAAGCGCATTGTCATCGGTCCGACATTTTCCGGCAATTCAGGCGATGCAAAATATTTCTTTTTATGATAATCTTTGTAGAGCTTTTCACGATCTACTTTTGATGCTTTTCGAAATTTGGCCCAAGTCTCTTTGGCTTTTTCAAAATCATAAGTATAAACACGCTCTTTTATGAATTCCAAAGTCTTCGGGGTAAATGTATTAACGGCCTTTACCGAAAGTTCATTTATTTCCCGGTCTAATTCATCCCACATATCCCCGATTTCTTTAGGAGTGACAATACCGTCTTCGATAAGAGTATTGCAGGATTTGAGAATACAGTCATTATATGTATGCCAATCGACTTCAACCGGATCCATATAAAATGACTGGTCATCAGAGCCGGAATGGGAACCTTCACGAGTTACTCTGACATTTGCCAAAGCCGGCCCTTTGCCGGAATGGACATACTCGACCATATCTTTACAGGATTTCAGGCATGATTTAATATCAGTGCCGTCGATTTGATAAATTTGCAGACCAAAACGTTTGAATCCTTCAAACGGCGTGGTTGGATCGCCTTCCGGAAATTGTTCTTCGACTGAAACTGAGATAGCCCAGCCGCAGTTGTAAATTGCAAAAATATTTTTTGTCTTATCAAATACGCTGTAAAAGACTGCCCGGGCGAACTCTGATGATGATGTTGAGCCTTCACCAATACAGCATAAAGTAATCGCATCCTCCGGATAAGCAGGACCATTGTAGTTTGATAATTTAGAGACCTTATGCGGGTATTTGATTGCTGAGCCCAATCCGGCTGCTTCAAGAGCATGCGAACCGGTGGGTGATGCTTGTGGCAGAACAGAAAATTGAGGATACGATGGGTGAGCCGGAATCTGCATCCCGCCTACTTGAGAGCGGCTGTCACCTATTGCTTCGAGCATCTTTTCCCAGAGATCAGATCCCCGAAACAAATCAAATGCTTTGTTACGGTAGTAACCGATGAACGGGTCAGTGTTTTTTGTCTCCCCGGCCAGACAGACATCAATAAGCTCTTTGCCACCACAGCCGATAAAGAACCGATTGTAGCCTTTTCTCAATAACAACTTTTCTTCGCGCTCTACCCTGCGAGCAGTCAGCATTATTCGCAGCATTCTCTTCAACTCTTTGGGAGTTTTGCCGGAATACTCTTTGAGCGGTTCGTTATCTTTTGGTCTCTTACTGCTTTTAATATCTGATTTACGAACCTGATCAATTAAAGCAAGAACATCCACTATCCACCTCCGCACACTATATAATTAAATAAACTTTTTCAATATCATTATTTTCACTTCTAATGTTAACATCATTTTTCCTGATTTGCTCCCGAAATAATAAAAATATCGACAAATGGACAATTTATCTCAATTATCCGCTAAATATTGTGATTATACGCATAAATCAGACTTGTTCAATAACAATTTTATGATTAATTTGGAAAAAATCAAGGACTTATTGACGAAAGGATTTATAATAGCCATGAAAAAAACGATAAAAAGCCGTAAAAGACCTATTAATGCTGAAGATCTCTTTAAGTTAGAACTCCCATTATCAGTGGCAATGTCGCCTGATGACAATAATATCGCCTACACTCTCGAAATAATGGATAAAGAAGATAATAAATATTACTCCAATCTGCATGTTTATGATATTAACAGCAAAATTGATACACCGTATACAAATGGCAAGTTTTATGACAGCCAGCCAACCTGGACAAAGGATGGAAAAAAGATTGCTTTTATTTCCACCCGAGATAAAAAGACGGCCATATATACTATAAACATAAATGGCGGGGCTGAATTGAAAATAATGGAACTTGATGCATCTATCTCAAATCTGCAATGGAGTCCTGATAATACTAAACTGTATTTCTGCCTGCGATATAATGATTCCCATTACATTAAAGATGAAAAAAAGAAAGAAGAGGCTCCTGTTTTCCGCCACATTACCAAAATGTTTTACAAATACGATGGGGCCGGGTTTATCCCCAAAGACACCTTTCAAGTCTACTCTCTCGATATAATAACTAAAAAGCTGTTAAAGCTCACAAAAGGAAACAGAAATAACGTTTCACCGAATTTATCTCCTGATGGTCGATGGATCGTCTATGTTTCCAATCGCCATTCCAATCCGGATGTTAATTATCAATATCAGGATCTATTTATTATCCCCTCCCAGGGAGGAAAAGAAAAAATGATTGCAGCTCCGGCTGGTCCCAAGGATATCCCGGCTTTCTCCCCTGACGGGAAAAGCATAGCTTATATCGGCCATGACAATCCCGAAGATGGCTGGGGCATTACTAATCTCCATGTTTGGAAAGTCGGTGTTTCCGGCAAGCTCAAAGCAAAAGACCTGATGCCCGATTTTGACCGAATGACGATTGATCAATCTATCACTGATTCAGGAGAGCTGGGCTCTATGTCTCCAATTATATGGTCAAAAGACGGTAAAAGAATTTTCTTCCTGTCATCGGATACCGGTACGACTAACCTGTATTATGTTCCGTCAAAAGGGGGCAAGCCAACCAGAATCTTCAAAGGAAAATGCCACATAAAAGCATACTCTGTAAATGGGATGACCAAAAATGCGGCTCTTGTATATTCAGATTTATACCAGCCGGGTCAGATAATAACATGTCCGACCAATTATAGCGGTGAGAAAAAAGTGGCGAGTCACACCAATTATAATAGCTTCCTTAAAACAGAAATCCAGTTGTCCAAAACCAAAGATGTTTTATTTAAATCATTTGATGGGACAGAAATTCAGGGGTGGATTGTTTATCCGCCTAATTTTAATCCCAAAAAGAAATACCCTTCGATACTTGAGATTCACGGCGGACCCAGAGTCCAATATGCCTATACTTTTTTCCATGAAATGTTTTATTTAGCATCAAAAGGATATGTTGTCTTTTATACCAATCCCCGTGGTGGAGCCGGCCGCGGCAAAACCTGGGCTGAAGCAATTTTCGGTGGCTGGGGCGAACATGATTATCAGGATTGTATGGCTGCTGCCGACTATCTGGAGAAGCAGAAATATATCAATCCTAAAAGAATGGGTGTTACCGGCGGTTCCTATGGCGGTTATATGACCAACTGGATAATTGGCCATACTAATCGCTTTAAAGCAGCTGTAACTCAGAGATCAGTGGTTGATTTAAAATCATTTTTTGGATCCTCTGATATCGGTTGGTCTTTAAAAGAAGAATTCAGAGGAACACCATGGGATAATTCTGAAAACTATGAGAAATGCTCCCCAATTACATATTTTAAGAATGTTAAAACGCCCGTCTTGATTATTCACAACGAGCACGATCTTCGCTGCAACATCGAACAAGCTGAGCAGATGTATATTATGCTGAAATATATGAATAAGACCGTCGAGATGGTTCGTTTCCCTGAAGAACCGCATGGGCTTTCTCGCCATGGCCGACCGGACAGACGGATTGCCCGTCTAAACTGGATCTCTAAATGGTTTAAAAAATATATGTAATTTGAAGTTTAAGAGTACTCATTAAAAAAGGCAGCCATAGGCTGCCTTTTTTTATTTGCTTCTGAAAGCAGGATCTACATGGAATCCTTGTTCCTTAAGAAATTGTTCTCCTTCTTCCATTTTTCTAAAAGTCCTTGAAATCTCTCTCGTTGCACCCTCGGAAAACATTTTCATTAACTGGCCATAAGTAACCTTATTATTAATAATATTCACCGACCAGATCATATTATGGTCTTTACACCAGTGCAAATGCTCTCCAATTGTCTGGATAATTTCAGGATAGGATGGCTTCCAATTGTTCAAATCTATCAATTTGACCCAGGGCTTATCAATAATCGAAGTTACTTTTTCCTCAAAATCTTCTTTGTAAGAAATGGCTGTTTCAGGACGGAAAATTCCAAAGATCTTTTCATAAACAATCCGGTTTTCCTCATCAACATCAATTAGATATTCTAATCTCCAACCACCCATTTTATTACCTGTTCTTGTTGGTTTGTAATAATATAAAAAGTGCTATAAGTAACATTTTATGTTAACCTTATAGATATAATAAGTCAACAATAAAAACGTAAGTTATTACATAATGTTTCAAAAGCGTGTAAAAAATATTTAACAGCCGTTGAAAATTAATTATTTATGATTTCTGTTTAAATCAGAATATCGAGGTCTTTACTTTTATCTCAAACCGACGTCCCAAACCGGGATAATCACCATCTGAAGTTGTAAAACCAAACTGATCAGAGCGTTTCTGATCGGTCAAATCATAACCGGAAATTCCAATATAAAACATCCTAGTGACTTGCATTCCGAAATGCAGACCGAATTCGTACACCCGATCGATATATTTGAGAGAACCGCCATACAGTCTAATCTGGCGTTCAGCAGTA